>JAJBTC010000227.1 GCA_020861095.1 Bacteroides sp. | reverse complement strand
CAGCCTATGCTTTTTTTAGGCATTTTTTATCCAATCCTATTTACATGGAAGTCAGTGGAAAACATATAAAAAGACTTTATGATAGAAGATGAAGACTCCTATACGCCGATCTTTATTAAGTTAATCAGACTATGGCAGATCAGAGTCCTCCTTTATATCTTGGTATTCTCAGTAGTTGCTATTTATCTCTATCAGCAGTTGGTTATCGATCCATTAGAGATTATCAGGCGACTAAATGTACCGGAGAATAGTTTTATATGGACGACTTTCAGAAGAGGTATAGCAGTGGGATATATGGATAGTTACATTCTACTTGCAGTCTTCTACTTCCTTGAGTTCGTATGGTGTGACATATATATGCTGGATATGTACTATGATATAGAACTAATAGAGACAAGCAAAAAATCCGCTTAGGTATACTTATTATAGCCCTACTTATCGTTTGTTCTATACCTGTGCCGATATTCATTGAGTAACTAACCATGTTTTTTTGCAAAATCGGCACGAAGAGAGAGCGCACATACATATAAATGGTGTGCGCTCTTGATTAAGAACATTTAAACAGGAGAAATCTTAAAAACAAATCCGATATGCTACAGAAGTTGAAATATAGAAAATTCATCCATGCAAACAACATAACCACAATTATTATATAAAGAATCCAGCAGAAAAGGAGCGCACATAACCTATCGCGTGCGCTCCTTTGATAAACCTTAAAAGATCGCTTCTCTTTTACATAAAATTTCATGTTGGTATCATCCACCAAAGATGATACCCGGATTTTTATTGCCAGATCAAAACGTAAAACAGCAATAGCTCATGAAACAAAACGTAGTTAATCTTACTAAGATCTTCTCTTACTTCCGTGGTTGGCTAAAAAGAAAAAAGGTTCCTCATACCGGGATACAAACACCTGCCCATATCTCTTCCATTACTACTCCCGAAGGAGTACTGCGCCTGTGTTGCAATATGGTAAGAAAGAAAGAGATGTATGTACGTGCGCAGGCAAAACGGTTGCATCCTCTTACCACCCAAAAAATCGTGGAGCCGGGCGCTTCTGACGGATATAAGGGGCTACGGATAGAATCAGAAGAGTATGCCCTATGGTGTGAGCTTTTTGATCTGGATAGAAAGCCAGGGAAGGGGAAAGAATTTATTTGTTGCCAGACGGTATTATTGTATTTTTATGGCAGCACAAAATTAAATGCTTTCCTGAAAGAACTCAGAGATCAGGAATACTTCCAATGTGTCTGGGATCATCTCTGGCTGAATCTGGAAGAAGAGCCTGTAAAGATCACTTTGAAAATGTCCAAAACACCCCGATTACCTCATTGTTTTATTTTTGAGGCATGGAATAATAAAAGGTAACATCTCTATGTATGTTACCTTTTATCACATGATTGTATGCTGTGCGGCATCAGGATTGAGAGTATAACGTTGTGTACTTGTTCAACTCGTCTTTTACTTTGAGCATTTCCTTATCTACTTTCGCCCGGGTGATGCGGGCATAGATTTGAGTGGTTTTGATATTGGTATGTCCGAGCATTCGGGAGATGCTTTCTATGGAGATTCCTATCAGGATACAATAGGTGGCAAACGTATGTCGGGCGCAATGGGTGGTGAGGGTTTTGTTTATATTACACAGCGAGGAAATTTCCTTGAGATAGGCGTTCATCTTCTGATTGCTGCAAACAGGCAGTAAAGGGCGTTTTTGTTCGTACAGTTGTTTCAAGGAGGAAGCAGTAAAAGAGCAGTTAGCATATTTTTTCAGGATTATTTCGGGGATGTCAAACAAGGGAATAATGGATTCGATGTTTGTCTTTTGTCGGTTGATCTTTATCCATCGCTTTCCGGCTGCATCTTCAAAGATATGGGATTCGGAGAGGTTGGCCACATCACTGTAAGAGAGTCCTGTATAGCAGCAGAACAGGAAAATATCCCGCACCTGATCCAGCCTTTTTGTATCAAAAGATTTGGCAATGAGCATTTTTATTTCGTGCTCCTCCAGAAATTCCCGGTCTACTTTTTTATAAGGAAGTTGCATATACCGGAAGGGGTCGTTGTGGATGACTTTTGATTTGAAAGCGTCTTCCACAATTTGTTTGAGATACCACAGGTGCTTCATGGCGGTATTGTGTCCGCAGTTGCAGCGGGATTTGAGAAATAACTCGTATTCTTTAATGAATTCGTAGTTGACGCTTCGTATGGATATAGAAGAGATGCTGTCTTTTAAGGAAGCTTTGGTAGCACCGGTGGTTTGCTTTTTCCATTCGTAAAGAAACATTTCCATCTTGTTGCGGGTGAAGATGTACTTTTTGAGGGTACTTGTTTTGATACCTGTCTTTGTACCTACTAATCTTTGTTTCTCTTCGATCTTTTTGTCGTATAGGCCAAGAATGGAATAGAGTTTACCACTGCTTTCTTCTTCTTTGGAATAATAGCTATAAAAATTATCTACAGTTATTTCATCTCCCGATTCCAACAATTCTGCAAATGCCTCCCCTAATCGTTTGTTTATAGCAATTATTTTCCGATTGGCTTCTTCCGCTTCACGAGTTCTGCCTACCATTCGTTGTGCTGTCCTGTTCCAGTTTTCAGGAGTCACCACAACTCCGGTATTCCATTCCAGTCTTTCACCATTCACAGTCAGTCTGATCCTTACACTTGCCTTTCCGTTCTTCAAAAGCCTGTTTTCCCTGATGAGAAACAGGGCTTTAGATGTCTGTTTTTGCATAATTTTTCGCTCTTTTTAAATGACGTTACAAAGTTATAGCTAACACATTTTTCAAGAGCAGCCAATGGGTGACTTGTACGGACATAAATGGCATGATAACAATTATTTAGAATTGAAATCGGGAACATTTTTCAGGTTCATTTTGGTTCCCGAATTACCACCAATCGGGAACATTGGATGTAAATCTTTTTGATGTTCCCGAATTACCACCTTTTTACCTGTCTGAGAAGGGCAAAAAATGACTTTAAAAGACAAATTGAGGAAACAAAAAAAGGCTGCAAACTATTGATTTGCAGCCTTTTGTCTTTGTTCGTCCATGAACGACTTTCTTTTTCCATAAGGAGTTGAGCGAAAGACGGGATTCGAACCCGCGACCCTAACCTTGGCAAGGTTATGCTCTACCAACTGAGCTACTTTCGCCAGTTGCTTGCGGGGTGAAGAGAATGAGACTCGAACTCACACGACATAACTGTCACTACCCCCTCAAAGTAGCGCGTCTACCAATTCCGCCATCTCTCCAATACGTCAAACAAACGAAACTCATTTGTTGAATGGTGTGCCCAGAACAGGACTCGAACCTGCACGTCTCTCAACACTCGCACCTGAAACGAGCGCGTCTACCATTCCGCCACCTGGGCATAAAAACAATTCATGGAGCGAGCGAAAGACGGGATTCGAACCCGCGACCCTAACCTTGGCAAGGTTATGCTCTACCAACTGAGCTACTTTCGCGATTGCGGATGCAAAGGTATGGTTTTTCCGTAAATCTCCAAATTTTTACTCTACTTTTTTCGAATAATATTTTACCCTTTCTCAGCCTCTGCAATTCACCTATATGATTTTCAGCTCATTCGGTCGCGATAATCTTCGTAATGAAATTCACGGAAAATATGGGCTTCTCCTTCGCGGTCCCACATAGCGATGGCGGGATGATGAATGCCGTTGAACATATTTGTCTTAACCATGGTGTAATGGATCATATCTTCGAATACAATGCGCTCTCCGATCTGTAATTCATGATCGAAACTCCATATGCCCATGTAATCACCGCTCAGGCAGGAGTTTCCTCCCAGACGATAGGTATAAGGGCCTTCTTCTCCCATCTGCGCGCCTCGTACGACTGGCTGATAGGGCATCTCCAGGCAATCAGGCATGTGGCAGGTAAAACTCACATTGAGGATCGCTGTACGAAGGCCTCTGCTTTCTACAATGTCTACAATCTCGGAAGTAAGTACACCCGTTTGCCAGGTAAAAGCTGATCCCGGCTCCAGAATGATGTGCAGATGAGGATAGCGGCTTTTGAGTCCTTGCAACAGCCTGATAAGATGCTCTGTATCGTAATCTTTACGTGTCATCAGATGACCGCCTCCCAGATTGAGCCATCTGATCTGCGGAAACCAGCGGGAAAACCGCGTTTCTATGTGTTGCAAGGTACGCTCCAGTTCATAGGAAGAAGACTCGCAGTGCGTATGGCAATGAAAACCTTCTACTCCCTGGGGCAACTCTTCCGACAACAGATCGGCTGTGATGCCAAAGCGGGTACCGGGGGCGCAAGGGTTGTAGAGTTCGGTCTCTACTTCCGAATATTCCGGATTGATGCGCAGGCCGCAGGAGATCTTTTCCGGATGTTGCAGGGTAAGCGGATAAAACCTGTGGAATTGCGAAAGGGAGTTGAATGTAATGTGCGTACTGCATCGCATCAGTTCCGGGAAGTCAGCTTCGGTATATGCCGGAGAGTAGGTATGCGCTTTGCTGCCGAATTCTTCCAGAGCCAGGCGCGCTTCATAGACCGAGCTGGCCGTGGAATGATCGATATATTCCCGGAAGACAGGAAACGTACGCCACATGGCAAAAGATTTGAATGCCAGGATGATTTCTACTTCCGCACGATCGGCTACCTGTCGGATGAGTCGCAGGTTGTTGCGCAACAACTCTTCCTCTAAGATGTAACAGGGCGAAGGAAAACGTTCAAATTCAATCATAGAATAAGTATTATATTATTATCTCTATCAGCGTATGAGGCTGTATCCATGGAGTTCATCCCCTTCAGGGTTGTAGGCAGTGGGATAGCCTGCCTACCCCGGATTCCACCCGGAGTTATTAACATTCAAGTCTTTTGGACCTGGTAACTAACAAATCATACCCTCATTTCACCTAAAATTTACTTTTATTACATCCTCTTTCGGTTAATGGTAGGTCGGATACATGAATTTTAAATCGTCCATCGTAATGTTCCTTGATGTTGATAATTAAAATAAGGGTCAGGACGAAGAAGTAAATCAGGACCTCGGAAATCTCTTCTTCTTTCATTCTATCACCTTAAAACGGGCAAACCGGAGCAGCAACTGTTTGTCTCCGGCATTGCGGAAACGAATCGTTGCCTTGGCATTGTCTCCCGCCCCTTCCACACGCACTACCTCACCTATGCCGAAGCGTTCGTGCTCGATGGTCTGCCCGGCCTGCAGTCCGGTATTCCCGGTGGTAGCGGCATTCCTCTTTACAGAGGTGGAGACACTCCTCAGCGGACGGGACAAAGCAGAGGCAGCGGGCGTAGCCACGGTGGGCTTTCGCCTTCCGAGATAGTTACGCTCTGTGTGACGCGGAGGAAGTGTACCTGTGACTTCGCGATAGGCCTCGTCCATCTCCTGACGGAATTGCTCCGCATACCGGTCCACAGCAGTGATATGTCCTTCTTCATCGGGTAGCAGAAGGTATTCCACATCGATGTCACGGAAAAAACGACTGGGACTGCTGAACTCCATCTTGCCGTACCGGTAGCGACTGCGGGCATAGGAGAGAAAACAATTCTCCTCGGCCCGGGTAATGGCCACATAGAAAAGACGCCGCTCCTCCTCCATCCCCTGCGGAGTACTTCCGGCCATTGCGCTGGGAAACAAATTTTCCTCCAGCCCTACCACAAATACATTCTTAAACTCCAACCCCTTGGCCGCATGGATGGTCATCAGTGTCACTTTCCGATCATCCCCCTCTTTGTCTTCGTCCTGATCGGTGAGGAGCGATACCTCGGAAAGGTAGTCAATCAAAAAGACCTGAGGATTGCCTTCTTCCAAGCGCATGGAGCAGAAATCATTCATCCCATTGGCAAGTTCTTCAATATTCTCTTTACGACTCAGATTTTCCGGTGTGGTGTCCTGACATACCTCGGCCATGATACCCGACCCACGGATAATCTCCCGTCCCAGCTCATAGGCGTTCTTCCGCGATACATCCTCCATAAAAGAGGAGATCAGCTCGTGGAATCTCTGTAGTTTGGTTTGAGTACCCTTGTTTATATCCACTCCGAACGAGAGAGGATCGCAGACAACGGTCCAGAGACTTACACCGTTTGCATGAGCGGCAGCGGCGATCTTGCCCACAGTAGTATCTCCAATACCTCGCGCCGGATAGTTGATGATGCGCTTGAAGGCCTCTTCGTCGTAAGGATTGACCACCATGCGGAAATAGGCAATCACATCCTTGATTTCTTTGCGTTGATAGAAAGAAAGGCCGCCATAGATCTTATAAGGAATGCTTCGTTTGCGCAAAGCCTCCTCGAAAACACGGCTCTGTGCATTGGTGCGGTAGAGAATCACAAAATCGGAGTACTCGTATCCGTTGTTGCGTCTCATGGAGACAATGGTATTGGTCACAATGTCTCCCTCCTCTACATCGCTGTAAGCCTGAAACACTTCAATGGCTTTGCCGCGGTCATTCCGGGAGTAGACCTCTTTGCGGATCTGTCTTGAATTTTTCTCGATCAGGCTGTTGGCCGCCCCCACAATGGTTTGTGTAGAACGATAGTTCTGCTCCAGTTTGAAGATACGCGCTTCGGGATAGATGCGACTGAAAGAGAGGATATTGTCTATATCGGCTCCGCGGAACGAGTAGATGCTCTGCGCATCATCGCCTACGACACAGATATGACGATGTTCCTGACTCAACTGGAGCACAATGCGGTGTTGGGCAAAGTTGGTATCCTGATATTCATCTACAAGAATATACCGGAATTGCTGCCGGTAACGTTCCAGCACATCGGGAAAGTCCCGGAACAGGATATAGGTATTCATGAGCAGATCGTCGAAATCCATCGCTCCTGACTGGCGGCAGCGCTGCCAGTAACGGCTGTAGATCTCCCGGATAGCCGGCATGCCCGCGGCACAGTCTGCTTCATAGGCTTCTTTGTTCGAACCATATTCCGATGGGGCAACCAGGTGGTTCTTGGTATGCGAGATGCGCGACTGCACATTGCCCGGACGATATATCTTTTCATCGAGGCCCATCTCCTTGATGAGGGTACGGATCAGGCTGCGGCTGTCCGCGGTATCATAGATCGTAAAATGCGAAGGGAAGCCCAGTTTGTCCGCTTCGCTGCGTAGGATACGTGAAAAGACCGAATGAAAAGTACCCATCCAGAGAAGACGCGCCCGTTTCTGCCCTACTACTTGAGCAATGCGCTCTTTCATCTCGCGGGCCGCTTTATTCGTAAAGGTAAGTGCCAGTATGCTCCAGGGTTCATAGCCACTCTCCAGCAGATAAGCGATCTTATAGGTTAGTACACGGGTTTTACCCGAACCTGCTCCGGCTATTACCAGAGAGGGACCGTCGTTGTAAAGTACTGCTTCGCGCTGGCTTTCGTTGAGTTCATCGATAAAGTTGGTCTTCATGGCAGCAAAATTAATAACATTCCCCGAAATAGCGATACTCCCTTTCCGTTTTAGAGAAAAATGAGTGTATCGTGGTCTCTGAGAAAGAAGAGGTGAAGGGGTTTACACAGTGAAATAAAGACTTTATTTACCTTAAAAGTGTTAACCTCTCTTTCTGTATCGTATGTTGCCATCAGGTTAACATTCTTGGCACGGCGTTTCTCTTTATCTGTCTACAAAACTTTCTTCAATAGCCTATCAACCGGAGGGTTTACCCTTCTGCCAGATACTTTCAGCGAGTATTCTATAAACAAATGATATTTTACAGTCTGTCCACCTTCAGATGCATTCAACCGACTTGCTTTTCTCTCTGTACATGAACTTTTGCCGGAAGCATGTGTTCACCTTATAGATGTAAAATCATAAATTAAAAAGGGTATGTATATAGTGAAATTGTGAGATCCTGTCTATATTTTGTTCATTCCTAATAAATTTTCCGCGGAAAATGTAAACAGGTTCTTACTAAAAATAATTATCTTTACGTGCATAAGCCTTTAATATAAATCATTATGAGTACATTATTCACTTACTTAATTATCATGAGTATGACATACCAAATGCCTAATCTTCCTTATGCGACGAACGCACTGGAACCAGTGATCAGTCAGCAAACCATCGAACTCCACTATGGCAAGCACCTGCAGACCTATGTGGACAACCTCAACAAGATGGTACCGGGAACAGAATTTGAAGGAAAAAGCGTAGAAGAGATTGTAGCCACAGCTCCCGACGGCGGTATATTCAACAATGCCGGACAGGTACTCAATCACACACTTTACTTTGGCCAGTTCACTCCCAACCAGATCAAGAGTGAACCCGACGGACAGCTGGCTGAAGCCATCAGGCGTGACTTCGGAAGTTTTGAGAATTTCCAGAAAGAGTTTAACGAGGCATCTACCTCCCTGTTCGGATCGGGTTGGAGCTGGCTGTCCATAGACAACAGAGGAAAATTGCACATTACCAAAGAAGCCAACAGAAGCAATCCGGTACGTTCGGGAATGACTCCCTTGCTTGGATTCGATGTATGGGAACATGCGTATTATCTGGATTATCAGAACCGCAGGGCCGACCACATCAAAGAGCTGTGGAAGATCATAGACTGGGATATCGTAGCAAGCAGAATGCAATAATCCGGAACCGGAAACCGGAAAAGCCATCGCCCAGGCGGTGGCTTTTTCTTACGACCTATTTTAACCTTTAGATACGCAGAAGTAAAAACCTACCTTTACCGATCTGTTCAGAAATACACCAAGGGGAGACATCACGGCACCGCTTTCCGTAAATGAACGAAACTATTCGTATGATGAATTTTATGTGTACCGCCAATATCCTCAGAAGAGTAAGTATCTGTCTGATCTGCTCTTTTGTCTTCTCCGGAATCTTATGGACTGCCGAAAGAGAAAAGAATGAAATACTTTTTATAAGCTCATACAACGCCGGAGCCAGAGATGTGTACGAACATATCAATCATTTCATTGATACCTATAAATCGCTGGGAGGATCTTCGTCCATCGTCATCGAGAATATGAATGCCGGAAGTATAGACGACTTCTGCAACTGGCGCGGTGAAATGCGCAACATACTGGACCAACACAGCCACGCCCGCCTGGTGGTGTTGATGGGAGGCGAAGCATGGAGTACGTTCCTCTCTCTGAAAGAGGAAGCCTACAAGCAGATACCTGTGATCTTAACGATGGCTCCGCGCTATGGAGTAGAACTTCCGGAAGAGGATACCGACTCATTTCCATATGATCCCGCACATGTAGACCTGGTAGAGAAAGCAGCTGCCTACAATGTAAAAGACTGCCACACGTTCCATTACGATATTCCTCAAAGCATTGAAATGATACGTTCTCTGTATCCCGATACGGAATACCTGGTGTTTATGGCAGATCATTCTTACCACGGTCTGTCCCAGACAACCCAGGCGAAAAGAGAACTGGAGAAATATCCCGACCTTACCCCTGTTTTTATAGATGGAAGGGAGTCCAGTCTGGATCAGGCCGCAGAGATTATTGAGGGACTTCCCCCCAATACGGTGATATTGCTGGGTATGTGGAGTATGGAGCGTTCGGGGACGATCAACAGCAGCAACGGAAAATATGCCCTGATGTCGGGAGACCGCAAGCTGCCGGTCTTCAGCCTGAACGGTAGTCAGATCGGTCACACAGCAATAGGTGGTTGTGTACCTCCGGAGCATACCGACACAGGAAAAAAACTGGGAGAAAAGGCCTATCGCCTACTCGACCTGAGCATACCTGAAGATCCTGATTTTCAGCATACTCCTTGTGAGTATCGCTTCGATGCCGCCCGGCTGAAAGAAATGGGCATCCGGGAAGAGTATCTGCCGGAGGGCGCCATTATTGTCAATCGCCACATTACCGTCTATGAAGCATATCGTCTTGAACTGATCATTCTGGCCTTGCTGTTCGGACTTCTGTTCCTGGGATTGCTGATCTCACTCTATTATTATTTCAAGATCAAAAATCTCAGAAATCATCTCCAGATCGTTACCCGCAAACTGAGGATTGATAAAAACAAGCTGAAACGTTCGGAAAAAGAGTTGCGTCGTGCCAAAGAACAGGCCGAAGAGGCCAATCGGATGAAAAGCGCGTTTGTCTCCAACATGAGCCACGAGATACGCACTCCTCTCAATGCCATTGTCGGGTTCACCAGTCTGATGGTGGATGATATGGAAGACCCTTCCGAAGAGCAGAAAGAGTACGCGGAGATCATCCGTACCAATTCGGATTTGCTGATGCAACTGATCAATGATATTCTCGACCTTTCCCGGCTCGAATCGGGCAAATATATATTCAGCTATGAATGGTGTGATATCGTGGCACACGGACGCAACATCATACGTCTGACGGATGAGAACAAGAAGACAGACGTGAAACTTATATTTAAACCTCATGCCGAATATTACATGCTCTATACCGATCCGCTGCGTCTGCAGCAGGTAATCAGTAACCTGCTCAACAACGCACTGAAATTTACCCCGGAAGGGGGGAGCATTACGCTCGCATTTCATATAGATGAACCGACAGGAATGGTACAATTTTCCGTCACCGATACAGGATGTGGCATATCGGAAGAGAACCAGGAAAAGATATTCCAACGATTCGAGAAACTCAATGAGTTTGTACAGGGTACAGGACTCGGTCTGTCTATCTGCCAGTTGATTGTCCGCAAACTCGGAGGAGAGATCCGGATCGATACAAACTATCACGGCGGAGCCAGATTTGTATTTACACATCCGATCACAGAAAGTAAACAGACGTAAGATGTACGGATGTACCAGGGAAGTTTGTGTGAGGTGAATCCGGAATAAATGAGTCATCTTTATGAAGAATGATAGTGTTTCAAACGTTTAATCGCTCTTATCATAAGTTATGGAGGGTAAGTTACACCCGGAAAGCCCGAAATGACTTTCATATGCATACCTCCCAATGAAGCCAGCATGGCGAAGCGAATGGGGTGATAACGAAGGAAATAAATAAGTAAATCGTAAATGCTTTCGTTTCTCTGATTTTTTTGTTTACTTTGTCCCACGTAAAGACAAAGGGGTGCCTGACCGCAGGCTGAGATCATACCCTAAGAACCTGATTCAGTTAATACTGACGTAGGGATTTGTAGGACATTCTTTTCTCTGATGTGCCCGCTCTCTCTTTGTATTTACATGCGTACCACCACATTTATCAATTTTATATCTGCATGAAAATACTCGTCAACAACAAAACAATGGACATTCCGCTGGGCTCTTCACTGGCCCAGCTCAGTAATCAACTCGAGCTCCCTACACGAGGAATTGCCGTGGCAGTCAACAATTCATTGATCCCACGCAAAGACTGGATCTCGTACGATCTGAAAGCCAATGATAGTATTATCATTATCAAAGCGGCTTGCGGTGGCTAAGAGGTTTGAACTGCAGTTTATCACGCACCAGACCCAACGCTACGACACGCTCAGCGGCGCTTTACTTGCCTTGCGGGGAGGGTGTCGCTGGATACAGTTGCGTATGAAAGATGCCTCTGCGGAAGAAGTAGAAAAAACAGGTAGATTGCTTCGGGAAGAATGTCGGAAATATGGGGCCCGACTGCTCCTGAACGATCATGTAGAACTGGTTGCTGTGACCGGGGCGGATGGTGTACATCTGGGATTATCGGATATGCCTGTCCGGGAGGCACGTGCACTCCTGGGAAAGGATTACCTGATCGGGGGTACGGCCAACACCTTTGAAAACGTGCAACAGCATTACCTGGACGGAGCAGACTATGTAGGGATAGGTCCGTTCCGCTATACCACCACCAAGAAAAACCTGAGCCCGGTTCTGGGTGTGGAAGGCTATACAGATATTCTCAGGCGTATGCGGAAGTCTGGCATCGCACTGCCTGTAGTAGCCATTGGCGGCATCCTTTGTGAAGATCTGCCCGCCCTGCGGCATACCGGCATACAGGGTATAGCTATCTCGGGAGCCATATTACAGGCCACGCGGCCCGAAGAGGAGACAGCGCGATTTATCCGCTGCTGGAAAGGAAAATAAGAGCTTGTTTACATGTTGCTCGTTTCTTTATTGTGGCTTATTTCAGCTTCGCTGACCGCCTGGTTGACTTCGTCGATCTGCGATTCAGGTTGTTTTTTCTTTTTTGAAGCGATAAAGAGATTTACGATTGGACGATTTACGATGTACGATTGAAATTACATATTTGTAAATCCCTATGCATACCATTTTAGATGCAAACATACAAGACGCATAATTGCATCTGATATTTGCATCTAAAAAGAGAAAAAACAGACGAACCAACGGTTGACGTAATCAAAATTTAATCCAAAATGCGTTCGTTCTTTCTGCATCACTACATAAAGAAATGAGCAACATCTTAACAGCGGCTTAGAGAGAGAAGAACATATTTATAATTTATATAGAATGGACAAACTTACGATCGGAAACCGGGAGTTTGAATCCCGGCTGTTTTTAGGAACCGGAAAATTCAGCTCCAACCAACAGATGAAAGAGTCTGTCACCGCCTCAGGCACTCAGATGGTGACTGTAGCCATGAAGCGTATAGACACCGACAACCCAGAGGATGATATGCTTCAGCATATCCAGGCACCGCACATCCAACTGCTTCCCAATACCTCCGGGGTAAGGAATGCGCAGGAGGCAGTGTTTGCCGCTCAACTGGCCCGGGAAGCGTTTGAAACCTCCTGGCTCAAGCTGGAAATACACCCCGATCCGCGTTACCTGCTGCCCGATCCGGTAGAGACCCTGAAAGCCACCGAAGAGCTGGCCTGCATGGGATTCACCGTATTGCCTTATTGCCAGGCCGATCCGGTGCTCTGCAAACGTCTGGAAGAGGCCGGAGCAGCAGCTGTGATGCCGCTGGGAGCTCCTATCGGCTCCAACAAAGGATTACAGACACGCGACTTTCTGCGCATCATCATCGAGCAATCCCGTGTGCCTGTTGTGGTAGACGCGGGGATCGGTGCTCCAAGTCATGCCGCGGAAGCGATGGAGATGGGTGCCTCGGCAGTATTGGTCAACACGGCCATCGCAGTGGCCGGAGATCCGGTACGGATGGCATGGGCTTTCCGCCAGGCGGTAGAAGCCAGACGTGTTGCCTACCTGTCCGGACTGGGAGAAACAGGCATTGTCGCCTCCGCAAGTTCTCCTCTCACCTCTTTCCTCAACGATATATCCTAAAACCAACCCCGATGAAAGAAATCACCAGAACCCCCTACCCCAACTCCGAAAAGGTGTATATGCATGGAAAACTCTATCCTGAACTGAAGGTAGCCATGCGCAAAGTACACCAGATGCCTACGGTTTCCAACAAAGAAGGACAGAAAGAGATGCAGGAAAACCCGGATATCTATATCTACGATACCAGCGGTCCGTATAGCGACCCCAATGCCTCTATAGACCTCAGAAAAGGGCTTCCCCGATGGAGAGAAACGTATATCCGGAAGAACCCGGACATAGAACAGTTGCCGGAAATCACCTCCGCATATGGCCGGATGCGTCGCCAGGACCCATCACTCGACTCCCTGCGCTTCGAACACATTGCTCTGCCCTATCGCGCGCGCCAGGGAAAGCAGATCACACAGATGTATTATGCCCGGCAGGGGATCATTACCCCTGAAATGGAGTATGTCTCTATCCGGGAAAACATGAATTGTGAAGCCCTGGGTATACCCACACATATCACCCCGGAATTTGTACGGGACGAGATAGCCGCCGGAAGGGCGGTACTACCCGCCAACATCAACCATCCGGAGGCCGAACCGATGATCATCGGACGCAATTTCCTGGTGAAGATCAATACCAATATCGGCAACTCCGCTACCACCTCAGGTATTGAAGAGGAGGTAGAGAAAGCGGTGTGGAGCTGCCACTGGGGAGGAGATACACTGATGGACCTCTCTACGGGTGCCAATATCCACGAGACACGCGAATGGATCATCCGCAACTGTCCCGTGCCTGTAGGTACCGTGCCCATCTATCAGACATTGGAAAAGGTAGACGGCAAGGTAGAAGATCTCACCTGGGAGATTTATCGGGATACGCTCATCGAGCAGTGCGAACAGGGAGTGGACTATTTCACGATCCACGCGGGTATCCGCCTGAAACATGTGCACCTGCCCGGAAAGCGCCTCACGGGAATTGTTTCCCGCGGTGGAAGTATCATGACCAAATGGTGCCTGGTGCATGGAAGGGAAAGTTTCCTGTACGAGCATTTCGACGATATCTGTGACATCCTGGCGCAGTACGATGTAGCCATCTCTCTGGGCGACGGCCTACGCCCGGGATCCATCTACGATGCCAACGACGATGCGCAGTTTGCCGAACTGGATACGCTGGGGCAATTGGTGCAACGCGCCTGGAACAAGCATGTGCAGGCTTTTATCGAAGGACCGGGCCATGTACCCATGCATAAGATCCGGGAAAATATGGAACGCCAGATACATGCCTGTCACGACGCGCCTTTCTATACCCTGGGTCCTCTGGTGACAGACATCGCACCGGGATACGATCATATTACCTCGGCTATCGGTGCCGCACAGATCGGTTGGCTGGGCACTGCGATGCTCTGCTATGTCACTCCGAAAGAGCACCTCGGACTCCCGGAGAAAGAGGATGTGCGCGTAGGAGTGATCACTTACAAGATTGCTGCTCACGCTGCCGACCTGGCCAAAGGACATCCCGGAGCACAGGTAAGGGACAATGCTCTCTCCAAAGCACGCTACGAATTCCGCTGGAAAGATCAGTTCAACCTGTCTCTCGACCCGGAACGGGCATTGGAATATTTCAGAGTCGGCCAACACGAAGATGGGGAATATTGTACCATGTGTGGTCCTCATTTCTGTGCCATGCGTCTGAGTCGCGATCTGCAGGAATGTGCGCAAAAGTAGTCCGGATGAAGGAAAAACCTATGTATACAGAGCAAACGGAGAATTTCCGGGAACAACTGGGTCAGTTGTCCAAAAAAAGGATCAACACTCTGGTCGATTTTGTAGCTCAACATCCTGAATCCCTTACAGCCTTGCTCGCACTGATCGATGATCCGGATCCCCGCATCAACTGGCGGGCAGCATGGGCCTGTAAGCACCTCGGACTCCGAAATCCGGAATTGCTTCTTCCGTACCGGGAAGAGCTCACCGGAAAAGCCTGCCGATACACACGACCGGGCATCCGGCGCGAAGTGCTTTCGCTCCTGTATCAGCTACCTGTGAGCGAACCGTTTCCGGTGATGCTGTTTGATCTCTGCCTCGAACGTATGCTTGCTCCGGACGAAACGGTGGCTATACAGGCACTCTCTATCAAGATGGCCTACAGGCTGAGCCTAAAGCAACCGGAGTTATTACCCGAACTGGCACTGTATCTGGAAAATGCCGATCCCAGTCTCTATCAGAAAGGCACAGTGGCCACCCTGCGTAAGACGCGCCTGCTCGTACAAAAGAAACTCAAAGCAAACAGATAGATAATTTGCTATGTACGATTTGTTCGCTCTGTTATTTTATCTGATCACTCAGGTTCAGGTAGAGTAAACGCTTTAAAGCTGAGTATATCCCTGAATTACCAGACAATAGGAATAACAAAGAAAAAATAGTAAATAGTAAATCCGTAAATAAAACTCATGTTTTTTTCTAACGAACTCGAAAAGATCTCCTGGCAACAAACCACGGAAGAGATCTATACAAAAACAGAACAGGACGTGCAGCGGGCTCTGCGCAAGGAACACCGTACGATAGAAGACTTCAAAGCATTGATCTCTCCGGCGGCAGCTCCTTATCTGGAGACCATGGCCCGACTGAGTCAGCAATATACCCGCGAACGGTTCGGCAGAACCATCTCTATGTACATACCGCTCTACCTGACCAATTCCTGTACCAATTCCTGTATCTATTGCGGATTCAATCACCACAATCCCCTGCCTCGTACGATCCTGACTGAAGAGGAAATAGAGAATGAGTACAAAGCCATCAAAAGACTGGCCCCTTTTGACAATCTGTTGTTAGTGACAGGAGAGAACCCAGCCAAAGCCGGCGTACCTTACCTGCAACGCGCCCTGAGACTGGCAAAACCTTATTTCTCACACTTACAGGTAGAGGTGATGCCGCTGAAAACAGAAGAATACAAACAACTTATCGACACCGGGCTCAACGGTGTGATCTGCTTTCAGGAGACCTACAACCGGGAACGATATTCCATCTATCATCCGCGCGGAATGAAATCCCGGTTCGAGTGGCGCGTCAACGGATTTGATCGCATGGGGCAGGCAGGAGTACATAAAATCGGGCTGGGCGTACTGATCGGCCTGGAAGAGTGGCGCACAGATGTGACCCTGATGGCCTGCCACCTGCGCTACCTGCAGAAACATTACTGGAAAACCCGATACAGTGTCAATTTTCCGCGGATGCGCCCTTCGGAGAATGGCGGATTTCAGCCGAATATAGTGATGAACGACCGCGAATTGGCACAGTTGACTTTCGCCATGCGCATCTTCGACCGGGATGTAGACATATCTTTTTCTACCCGGGAAAGTGCCCGCATGCGCAATCACATGGCCACCCTGGGAGTTACCAGCATGAGCGCGGAAAGCAAAACCGAACCCGGCGGATATTTCAGCTATCCACAGGCATTGGAACAATTTCACGTCAGCGATGAACGAAAAGCCACCGAAGTAGAAAGAGATCTGAAACGCCTGGGTCTTGAACCGGTCTGGAAAGACTGGGACAGTGCTTTTGATATAAAACAGTGAGTGAGTGTATATCAAGTTATCTGTATCGACACATCCGGTAACACTTCCCACCCCTGTAGAGACGCATATTTGCGTGTGCGCAGTGCAAGAGCAACACAAATATATATTCACCAGGAACTCATATTTGTCAGGAGCGCAGTATGATCATGTAGCAACATGGCAGGAGATCATTTATCGGATAATTAATTAGATAATAGTCATATATATGAAATATAAGATAGAAAGCCCATGCATAAAATGTATAATTGTTCTGGACTACACTGCGAAGACGCAAATATGCGTCTCTACATGAGGATGAATTTATATATATGTCGTTTATAAACAATTTTATCTAATTTCAATCGTAAATCGTCCCATTGTAATTAATTTAATCCTTTTACTGTATGCAGAAAGAAACACGTTATGACAGACAATTGATATTGCCGGAAATAGGCTCCACAGGGCAAAAAAGACTTCGTAACGCCCGCGTATTGCTGGTAGGTACAGGCGGATTGGGCTCCCCTGTTGCTCTCTATCTCACCGGTGCCGGAATAGGTACACTCGGGCTGGTAGATGATGATAAAGTAAACATAACCAATCTCCAGCGACAGATCCTCTATACGGAAGCAGAAACAGGTCTGAGCAAAGTCGGTTGCGCGTCCTGCCGTCTTCGCGCACTCAACAGCGAAGTAAACATCATTGCCCACAACGAACGATTCTCCGCGGAGAATGCGCTGAGACTCCTTACTGACTATGATCTGGTAGTAGATGGTTGCGACAACTTTGCTACACGCTATCTGATACAAGATACAGCCTCTGCCTTAAACAAGCCTTATGTATATGGGGCTATCCGCGCATTTGAAGGCCAGGTATCGGTTTTCAACTACCCCGATAGCCGATACTCCTACCGGGATCTTTTTCCCGACGAAGAGGAGATGATCGGTATGCCTCCTCCTCCGAAGGGAGTAATGGGTATTACTCCCGGCATCGTAGGTTGTGTGGAAGCAACGGAAGTGATCAAGATCATCTGCGGATTCGGGGAAATCCTCTCCGGAAAACTATGGACGATCGACCTCCGGAGCATGCAATCTAACATTATTTCACTTTAAACGTTAGTAAACAATTGAGTTAATTCGTAACTTAGTTACAGTTATATTTCGGAACTATCATGAAACTGATTGTTATAACCACTCCTACTTTCTTTGTGGAAGAGGATAAGATCATTACAGCTTTATTCGAAGAGGGACTGGATATTCTTCATTTACGCAAACCGGAGACTCCTGCCATCTATTCGGAACGACTGCTCACACTTATCCCCGAAAAATACCACCGACGCATTGTGACACACGAACATTTCTATATGAAAAAGGAGTTTAATCTGATGGGCATTCACCTCAATATGCGCAACCCCAAAGAACCTCACGATTATTCGGGCCACCTGAGCTGCTCCTGCCATTCGTTTGATGAAGTCGTACAGAAGAGACATTTTTACGACTATGTATTTCTTAGCCCGATCTATGACAGTATATCCAAGGTTGACTATTACTCTACCTATACTCCCGAACAACTGCGGGAAGGGGCCCGCCAGGGTATCATCGACCAGAACGTAATGGCACTGGGAGGAGTGAACGCGGACAATATCATGGAGATTAAAGATTTCGGATTTGGTGGAGCTGTGATCCTGGGCGACTTGTGGAGCCGGTTTGATATCTGTAACGACCAGGATTTCCGCAACCTGATCCAACATTTCAAACTACTTAAAGAACTGGCTGATTGATTTTCGGAGTTTTTTCCGTTCTTTATGCCTCTCTGTAAAGGAATTATTGTTCTTCGGACCTCCCTTTTCGTGTATACGCATCAACTCCGGCAAACGCACCGCTCAACTTCAACAAACTGACCGCTCAAATCCGGCAAACTGACCGCTGTATTTCAACAGCCAAAGCATTGTGTTTATTTCCTGTTCATACCCTTCTGTTCACCCGATCTGTTTGCTCTCTATTGTACTACACCTATCTTCTGTCAGGCTGAAAAAACAGCCAATCACTTCATAAAAAATATCAACATCATCAAAAAACTCTCAATCTTCCTTCACCAGTCATTCTGCTTTTCTGCGGAGAAAAGCATTTAATTTATTTTATTCTGGTTTGATTTGATTTATTTTATTCTGTTTTACTTTACTTTTCTTTATTTTACTTTGTGGCATTCTTTCCCGTTTTAGGGTAGTTTCTTCCGAAAATCCGGAGTTTCTTCCCGTTTTACGGTAGTTATTTCCCATATTCAGGAAATAACTACCGTAAAACAGGAAAGAATGATTGGTTTTGTCACATACAAAAAGACCGTATTGTGAGGGATGTGTATCCCGAAAATCCACTAAAAACTGTCCCGGATACGGACAAATTAAGGCTATCTTTTCATAAAAAAAGCTCTCCATTGCATAGAGAGCTTTTCGATTATTTTTACAGAAGTAACTATCCTTGTTCTTCAATTGCCGCTTGTGCTGCCGCCAATCTGGCAATAGGTACACGGAACGGAGAACAGCTTACATAGTTGAGACCTACCTGATGGCAGAACTTCACAGACGAAGGCTCACCACCGTGTTCCCCGCAAATACCGCACTTCAGATCGGGACGTATCGCGCGTCCCTTCTCCGTAGCCATGCGCACAAGCTGCCCTACTCCATTCTGATCCAATACCTGGAACGGGTCTACTTTCAGGATCTTCTTTTCGAGATAAACAGGCAGGAACGAAGCAATATCATCGCGCGAATATCCAAAAGTCATTTGAGTCAGGTCATTTGTTCCGAAAGAGAAGAACTCGGCCGAAGAAGCGATGCGATCGGCAGTCAGCGCCGCGCGTGGTATCTCGATCATGGTACCCACTTTATAATCGATACGATCCCCCACCTCAGCAAATAATTTTTCAGCTTCATCGCGGATCACCTTCTCCTGTTCTTTGAACTCATACAGGATACCGGTCAGCGGCACCATGATCTCCGGAAGAGTCTCTATACCCTCCTTCTTCAATTCCAGGGCAGCCCCCAGGATGGCACGGGTCTGCATCTGTGTGATCTCCGGATAGGTATTTCCCAGGCGGCAACCGCGGTGTCCGAGCATGGGATTATGCTCGCACAAAGACTCTACGCGTTGCTGGATATATTGCAGGCTGACTCCCATGGAATCCGCCATCTCCTGCTGTCCTTTCAGATCGTGTGGTACAAACTCATGCAAAGGAGGATCCAG
Source organism: Bacteroides sp. (assembly GCA_020861095.1). Classification (GTDB taxonomy): domain Bacteria; phylum Bacteroidota; class Bacteroidia; order Bacteroidales; family Bacteroidaceae; genus Bacteroides. The sequence continues at coordinate 13,144 of JAJBTC010000227.1, read as the reverse complement.
TAGACGTACCGTCACCGGACAGCCCGCCATCGCTTTGAAGATCCCTTTGAAATCGCTCTGCTGGTAAGGCAGGATCTTGGCAAGGGCTTTCTGGCGACCTTCGGCATCCTCTGCCAGGATCATTTCACGCATGGCTTTGATCTTGTCTCCCTCAAAGAACATATGCTCTGTACGACAAAGACCGATACCCACAGCACCAAAATCACGTGCCACCCGGGCATCGTGCGGAGTGTCAGCATTGGTACGTACCTGCAAACGGGTGTATTTATCAGCCAGCTTCATCAGTTCAGCAAAGTCATCAGACAATTCTGCCGCCTGAGTCTCTACTTTTCCATTGTATACCTCTCCGGTAGTACCGTTGAGCGAAATATAGTCTCCCTCTTTCAGAGTAATACCATTTATTTCTACGGTACGGTTCTTATAATCTATATTCAGGGCACCCGCTCCTGACACACAGCATTTACCCATACCACGGGCCACTACCGCCGCGTGTGACGTCATACCTCCGCGGGCAGTGAGGATACCTTCCGCCACCTGCATACCTGCCAGGTCTTCAGGGGAGGTCTCGATACGCACCATGATCACTTTCTTTCCGGCTTCGTGCCAGTCCGAGGCATCGTCGGCAAAAAATACGATCTGTCCGGTAGCTGCTCCCGGCGAAGCAGGCAGCCCACGTGTCAATACACGGGCTTTCTTCAACGCATCTTTATCGAATACCGGGTGGAGCAACTCGTCCAATTTATTAGGTTCGATACGCAACAGGGCAGTCTTCTCATCGATCTTGCCTTCGCGCAACAGATCCATAGCGATCTTCACCATAGCGGCACCTGTGCGTTTTCCGTTACGGGTCTGTAGGAACCAGAGCTTGCCTTCCTGTACAGTGAACTCCATATCCTGCATATCTTTGTAATGATCTTCCAGTTTGGCCTGCAGACGATCCAGTTCCTGATAGATCTCAGGCATGGCCTCTTCCATAGACGGATATTTGGCAGCGCGTTCCTCTTCACTCACACAAGCCAGTTCTGCCCAGCGTTGTGAACCGATCTTAGTGATCTGCTGCGGTGTACGGATACCTGCTACCACATCTTCTCCCTGCGCGTTGATCAGGTATTCACCGTTAAACAGGTTTTCTCCGGTGCCCGCGTCGCGCGAGAAACAAACTCCGGTTGCCGAAGTCTCACCCATATTACCGAACACCATAGCCTGCACATTCACAGCAGTACCCCACTCCGCAGGGATCCCTTCCATTTTCCGGTAAAGGATAGCACGCTCATTCATCCAGGAGTTGAATACCGCACAAACGGCTCCCCAGAGCTGCTCATAGGCAGAGGTCGGGAAATCTCTTCCGGTCTGCTCTTTCACTGCCGCTTTGAATCTGACAACCAGTTCTTTCAGATCATCTACAGACAGTTCATTGTCCAGCTCCACGCCTTTCTCGTGTTTCACCTCTTCGATGATCTTCTCAAACGGATCGATATCTTCTTTATTGGTAGGTTTCATACCCAGCACCACATCGCCATACATTTGTACGAAACGACGGTAAGAGTCCCACGCGAAACGGGCATTTCCGGTCTTGCGGATCAATCCTTCTACCACTTCGTCGTTCAATCCCAGGTTGAGGATGGTATCCATCATACCCGGCATAGAAGCACGCGCTCCCGAACGTACGGAAACAAGCAACGGATTTTCTACATCCCCGAATCTGGAACGCATCAATCCTTCTACCTGTGCTATGGCTTTTTCGACTTCGTCTTTCAGAAGGGCTACCACCTTGTCTTCTCCCAGTTCGTAATACTCACTACATACTTCCGTGGTAATGGTGAATCCCGGAGGTACAGGGACACCGATCAGGTTCATCTCGGCAAGGTTGGCACCTTTACCGCCCAATAAGTTTTTCATACTGGCCTTTCCTTCTGCCTGGCCGTTGCCAAAGGTGTAAACTCTTTTTTTGTCCATAATATGTGTTTAAAGTTATGTGAGAACCCACCCTCTTTTCTCAGATAAAGCGAACCGGGTTCCTGGTTAGTGATTTTTCTAAACGCAAATCTAAGTCTTTTTGAGGAACTTCAAAATAAATACAACGAAATATTTACACACAAAATGCAATTTACACATTGCAAAATTAAATTGATAGGAAATCGACAGTTTTCCGGCAAAAATGCTTATTTTTGCATCAGAATTTATTATACTGGTGTAAAAGTGTTAAGAAAGAGAAAAGAGCTTCCCTTGTTAGAGAACGTAACGATCACGGATGTGGCTGCCGAAGGCAAAGCCATCGCGAAGATAGATGATCTGGTGATCTTCGTCCCTTATGTAGTTCCCGGAGATGTCGTGGACCTGCAGATCAGGAGGAAGAAAAATAAATACGCGGAGGCAGAAGCCGTAAAGATCCATGAATATTCCCCGCGACGGGCGGTACCCTTCTGCCAGCACTATGGGGTCTGCGGAGGTTGCAAATGGCAGGTACTGCCTTACGAAGAGCAGATCCGTTACAAACAGAAACAGGTGACAGACAACCTCATACGTATCGGGAAGATCGACTTGCCTCCTATCTCCCCGATCCTGGGATCGGAAGAGACTACGTTCTATCGCAACAAGTTGGAATTTACCTTCTCCAACAAACGCTGGCTCACCTATGAGGAAGTGAAGCAACAGGTAAAATACGACCAGATGAACGCCGTAGGTTTCCATATACCAGGGGCTTTCGACAAGGTACTTGATATCGAGAAATGCTGGCTTCAGGACGATGTATCCAACCGCATCCGCAACGCTGTACGTCAATACGCTTACGATCACCACTATACCTTTTTCGACCTGCGCAGCCAGGAAGGGATGCTACGCAACCTGATCATCCGTACCTCTACCACCGGAGAGTTGATGGTGATATTGATATGCAAGATCGCCGGAGAGGCAGAGATGGAACCCTTCCGGCAGATGCTTCAGTTTATCGCAGACAGTTTTCCGGAGATCACTTCGCTGCTCTATATTGTCAACAACAAAGCCAATGACACCATCACCGATCGGGAAGTGCTGGTATTCAAAGGCAATGATCATATTTTTGAAGAGATGGAGGGACTCCGGTTCAAGATCGGTCCGAAGTCTTTCTATCAGACCAATTCGCGCCAGGCCTATAACCTGTATAAGGTGACGCGGGAATTTGCCGGACTCACCGGAAATGAATTGGTCTATGACCTGTATACCGGCACGGGTACCATTGCCAACTTCGTGGCAGGCAAGGCCCGACAGGTGATCGGTATCGAATATGTGCCCGAAGCGATAGAAGATGCCAGAGTGAATTCACAGATAAACGGCATTACCAATACACTTTTCTTTGCCGGAGATATGAAGGATATGCTGACCGACTCTTTCATTGAGGAATATGGCCGTCCGGATGTGATCATTACCGATCCTCCCCGTGCCGGAATGCACGGCGACGTGGTGGAGGTGATCCTGAAAGCCCGTCCGCAGCGGATTGTCTATGTCAGTTGCAACCCGGCTACCCAGGCACGTGACCTGGCGCTGCTGGACAGTGACTATGAGGTGAAGGCCGTACAGCCTGTAGATATGTTCCCACACACCCATCATGTGGAAAATGTGGTTCTGTTACAACTCAGATAATTTATGATTTACTTATTTACGATTTATGATCCGGTTTATATGATTGAAACAGAAGAAGTAAATCGTAAATTTAAAAAACGCACCAGATGAAGAAACCCAGACAAACGGCAAGAGCCCGTACCCAATATACCAATTATCCTGTCCGGACAGCTATGGAACTCATGGATTTCCTGGCTGCCAAAATGCCGGATGCCAGCCGCAACAAGCTCAAATTGCTGCTGAGCAAACGCGTTGTATATGTAGATCATGTGATCACTACACAGTATAACTTTCCGTTGAAACCGGGTATGCTGGTACAGATCAGCAAAGAAAAAGGCAAGAAAGAGTTTCACAGCAATTATATGCAACTGCTCTATGAAGACGCGTATCTGCTGGTTGTCAACAAGAAAGAGAACTTGCCTTCTACCGCCGGAAAAGGAAGGGAACGCACTGCTTTGTCAATCCTGAGAGAGTATGTACAACGGTCCGGAAAAGAACGGCGGGTGTATCCGGTGCAGAAATTGGATCGCGATACATCAGGGATCATGATATACGCCAAAGACGAGAAGACACAAAAGAAATTACAGGAATACTGGTCGAGGTCTGTACAGGAGTATAAATTTACGTGTGTGGTCAGAGGAGATTTGGAACAGGAATCAGGTACCATATTCTCCTGGATGGCGGATGATCAGGTATATGTAAGCCACTCCTCAGGTGCCTTGAGAGAAGGAGGCGATAAAGCCATCACCCGTTACAAACGGATCAAGATAGCCAACAACCTCTCTATGGTGGAGCTACATCCACAGGATGTACGTAAAAATCAGGTTCGCCTGCACATGAGCGATCTGGGTTATCCAATCGTAGGAGATATGCGCTATGACCCCGAAGTCCAAAGCACGCAAAGACTGGCGCTGCACGGGTTCCGTCTCATCTTTCAGCATCCGGTAACCGGGGAGAGAATGAAGTTTGAAACCCCTTATCCGGAGAGTTTCCGCAAAATGATGGCACGGCCTGCGAAAAAAGAGGAGGAAAACAAAGAAGGGGCTTCTTCACTTTAACGGAAAGCCCTGAATCTATTTTTCCCAAAGAAAAAAGACGATTCAACGGTCGATGCAGTCAATTACAGATCACCCGAATTACCACCCCTATTAATAAAGTTCTGAAAGGGGGTTAGTATATGGGCTCCTTCTTACCTGGAAATAGCATGAAATGATACGCTATTATTGTATAGAACACCTACTAAGCATGTTACTATACTTACTTTTCTGATGCATAATGCATATATTGCTTTAGAAACATCATTGTATTCCATGCAAAATATATCCTGTTTATAAGGTATGCTGTTTGCAAAATATCCTATTTGTACCCTGTTTACCCTGTATCTGTAGTGCTTACAGCACTACAGATACAAGGTATAATGTACTAATTGGCATACGTTAGTAAGTATTAAGCATTCATTCTATGCATAATCTTTCGGACTGCATACATACACATGATCCTATTTATCTAGAGACTGTATACACAAAATGAGTTTATATCACTTCGGCTACAGAGATAGGGGATGCCTGTAGGGACGCACGGCGTGCGTCTCCGCGGTGTATGTCCAACAAAGCGGTGTATGTCCAACAAAAAAGCATCCCGTATCGTATATGCCTTCCTATTCGGCATGCTGAGACGCACGCCGTGCGTCTCTACAGGATACGGAGTATGACATATACAATAACGATGAACACTTACTTAATTACATTACTTCGTAGAGATAAATCTCAGAGTTCCTTAAAAGAGTAGATGATATGTTTCATTTCTTCCTCATACTTTCTTTGTCTCTCTGTCAGCGTCCAGGTCAGGATCTGATAAAACCTCTCCTTACCTTCTACGATAACGAAATAATAGAACACATCCATACCTTCAGTCACCGCGTTTATCTTCCGATACTTAACAGACATGCCATTGATCCTATCATCCGTCGGATCCGTAATTTTTTGTATATCCATATCTTCTTCAAATCCATCCCAGATCAGATTACTGTAGCCTTCCAGGTCATTGGGATAAATCTCAAGTAACTCATATTCCTCTAAGATATCTTGCATGTCAGATTTGAGATCATCTATGACAATCACGTAAAATTCTTTCCCCAGGTTCTGATACTGAAGAGAAGCATCTTCATTCAGATCTTTAGTCTCTGACAGGTATCCGGGAAGAGAAATAGAGTACATATCTTCCACGATGACTTCCCTCGTTTTAACTGAGTGACAACCAACTAACAATAACAATACAAGAAAAGGTAAAAATGTTTTTTTCATCTTCTTACTTACTTTAATTAAAGTATGGGTGCTTTCACTATTTCCTGTCAAAGGAAAGCTTTTCAAACTGTATATACACAAAAATAAGAGATTCTGTTTAAAAAGTCTGTGTCTTTTTTGACAAGTTGCCGAGACTAAGTATTTACCCGGATGGTGTAAAATATATAGTTAGGTTCACATGAAAGCCACTTCGGGTTTTCATGCCATTTTCACGTTTGTAGCCTATTCCCTCTCACTAACTTAAAACTTATCTTTTTATGCGTCCCATGGTATATTCTCCTTTGCGGATCACCTTCCCATCGCTATCTGTTTCTATAAACGGACCGTCTCTCTGATCTTGTTTAAAGAACCCTTCATACCGGACACCCTTACTATCTACTTCAATCCCACTACCTTCTTTCAGACCATCTACATAGCCACCTTTATAATAGCCACCTGCTTCTATAGTAAACTTGCCCTGACCGTGCATACGGTCGTTCTGCCATTCTCCTTCATATGTATCTCCGTTTCCCCATATATATTTCCCTTTTCCGTGGCGTTTATCTTCTTTCCATTCACCTTCATATTCGGCTCCATAACTCCAAACAGAAGTTCCACGTCCATCCCGGAATCCATCCTTAAAAGAACCTACATATTTTTCACCTTCTACAGTTGTAAAAATCCCATTTCCACTACGCTGTCCATCCCGGTAATCCCCTTCGTAGCGATCTCCGTTCTGGAATTCATAGATACCCTTACCATGTTGCAGATCATCCTTCCAGTCTCCTATATACTTATCACCGTGGGCATATTCATATGTACCCTTTCCATGACGGAGGTCTTCTTTCATCCCACCTTCGTAGTGAGCACCGTCGTTCCAGCTGAAAATCCCTTCCCCATGCTTCTTATCATTCTCCCAGCCTCCGACATACCGCGAACCGTCGCGCCAGGTATACGATCCCGTACCCTGCCGTTTGTTCTGGCTCCAGAAGCCTACATATTCATCTCCGTTGTGATAATACATGTTGCCCTGTCCCTGACGCACTCCATGCTCCCAGGAACCCTCATACCGGTTGTTATTCACAAAATAGTAGGTACCCTTTCCATGCTGTTTATCATCGAGCCATTCTCCCTCATACCGTTCGCCTTCGGCAAAGGTATAGATGCCATATCCTTCCCGTTTTCCCTTCACATACTCCCCTTCGTAGGTATCACCATTGGGAAAGAGAGTAGTACCTTTTCCGTGGGGTTTGCGGGATTTCATTTCACCGGTATAGGTAGAGCCGTCTTTGAATTTGTAATTCCCGATCTTCATTTCACTGGGTCCGGAAAAAGCCCCTTTCACCCGGTTCATGAAGTTGCTTTGTGCCTGTACTTCTCCACCAAAGGAAAGCATCATACAGGTGAAAAGCAATGTATAGAAATATTTCATGTCTTTTGTTTTACCTTACTTTATAAATTATACTGTGTCTGTACTATCCCAAAATAGGTTTCTTTTTGTCTGTCAGACATCCGTGTATCAGGCAAAGATACAACATCCCGCCCAAAGAAAAGGGCTTCCGGAGCATTTTATCAGATCTTTTTGCCGGAAATCACTTCTTTTAAGTCCTCTTTACACAAATGGCAACGAGCCAGTTCGCGCAGTTCAGAAGGGGTTGTCTCGCGTATAGCGCGTGTGGCCCGTACGAAATATTCCGTGTCCAGACCGGATGTATAGATAAACATCCAGGCTTCGGCCAGAGAAAAGGCAGACTCATAATTCCGGCACATCTCTCCCAGCATGTAATTACGCACAACTGTCAGTTCTTCCACCGACACAAGCTCCTGTTGCAGGCGTTCTATCTCCTGGTATACCTCCCCGATCAGTGGCTCTACATATTCCGGGGCCGTCTCGGTCTGTATCATCAGCATCCCGGATTCGGGATAAAACCCCATCCCGGCCGATATACCGTATGTATACCCTTTTTCTTCCCGGATGTTAGACATCAGGCGACTACCAAAATAACCTCCCAGTAACGTCACCAATACCCTGAGCTTCAGGTAATCCGGATCCTGCCGACGCACACTGAGCATTCCCATCTTCACGGAGTTCTGCACAGCGTCCGGCCTCTCTATAAAAAAACGTTTAACGGGATCGGTAAAGACAGGGAACCGCAGTTTCTCTGCCAATTGACCTGTTTTTCCGAAAGGCTCTTTCCCAAAGCGTTCTTCCACACAATGGATCAGATCATCGGTCACACATCCGGAAAGAAAGATCGTACAATTGTCCGAATGGTAATAACGGTCATAAAAATCACGGACCAATGGGACATTTATCCGCTCGTAGTCCTCTTCCGTGACCGGTCGGCCACAGGGATGATCGGGTCCGAACAGGGCAGACAACAATTCTCTCTGCGACCAGAAATCCACCTTGGAAGTATTGATGCGATACTGCTGAATATTAGTACGTACGATCACCTCCAGTTCTTTCTCCGGAAAAACCGGTTCTTTCACCACCGATTCCAGTATCTCCAGGGTCCGGGAAAAATATTTATTCAGGGAATAAAGAGTAATATAAGCATATTCCGTAGAACTGGATAGCTCGAGCCACGCACCGTAATGATCCAGTTTCTCCGCTATCTCCGCGGCAGTGAAACTGCGGGTACCTTCCCGGAGCATCCGATTGGCAAAAAGTGCCTGTAATTTCTGTGTTTGCTGCCAACGTCCGCCGGCAAACACAATGTCTATACATACCACTTCCTGCGTGCCTGCCTCAACGATCTGTAAAGGGATGCCATTGGGAAAAACAGCCTGTCGGGGAGGTGTCATCCGAAACTCCTCGGGTTCTCTGACAGGAGGTGCCTGTGTTCTGTCCATATGCTACAATTCAATGACGATTTTTGAGAAACAACTCCGCCCGTTCCAGATCTTCCGGCGTATCAATACCTATGGTCTCTATATCCGTAACTCCCACCCGGATCACATAGCCATTCTCGAGCCAGCGAAGCTGCTCCAGAGATTCGGCCAGTTCCAGAGAGGACTGTGGCAGAGAGGTAATCTCCCTGAGTACCTCCGCACGGTACGCGTACAGACCAATGTGTTTGTAATAGGTATGGGATACCGGCCATTCTTCAGGCTCCTTTCCACGCAGATAAGGGATCACCGAACGACTGAAATAGAGTGCCTGCATGTGCTGTGAAAAAACGACCTTGGGAGAGTTCGGATTACAGATCACTTCCCAGCCGTCAGATGCCGAAAAAGGTTTTACCAACGTCGCTATCTGAGTTGTACCATCCCGGTAACACTGTTTCAGTGACTCTATCTGGGACGGATGTATAAAAGGTTCATCGCCCTGTATATTTATGATCACATCAAACGCTCTTCCTACATGTGTATAAGCTTCGTAGCAACGATCTGTACCACTTTTATGGTTCGTAGATGTCATGATCACCTTTCCTCCGAAAGCCTCTACCGTCTCCTGTATACGTAGATCATCCGTAGCCACATACACTTCATCCAGCAGGCCGGAAACCTGCTCGTATACCCGCTGGATCATAGGTTTGCCTGCCAGAAGGGCAAGCGGTTTTCCCGGAAAACGGGTAGAAGCATATCTTGCCGGAATAATACCCAGAAATTTCATCGTTGTTTGTTTCATTTTCTATAAAGACGCAAATTGAACCAAAAATGTTACTTTAAGTTTCAGATAAGTTATAAATTGTAAGTTTGGAGTTATAAGTAATAGTTCTTAGGACGTTGACTGCGTCGATTGGTAATTGACTGCGTCGACCGCCTGGTTCCACAAATAATCCATTCATCGTATTCTTCACTTTTTCTTCTCTCTTCTTCTTGCCCTATTCCTGCTTCTTCAATTCAAAGCCCCCGCTAACTAACCGTTAATTATCACATTGATAGCAGAAAGATCTGACAAACTCTCCGTTTAAACCTCAGAACTTTTAACTTTACAAATAGCCCACTATGCACACCACTAATCATTGATTATAACATGGAAAACAGAAAGATCCGACAAACTCAAAACTTATAACTTAAACCTCAGAACTTAATACTTAAAAGAAAGTTCCTTCATTCCCCGGAGCACATGAGCATAATTCATATCTTCCGGTTTCAGGATCTCCCCGTCATACGCCAGCAGGTCCACATCTAAGCAAATACGTTCCTGTTGTTTATCCTCCGGTTTGCGTCCGGCGCGCTGTTCGATCTCCTTCAGCCGGTTCACCACCTCTTCCGCGGAGCGTGAAGTACGGAAAAGAGCCAGTTGATTGAGAAAAGCATCCGGATTATGGCTACAAAGAGAAGTTGTCTCTTCTACCCGGGCAAACCGGATGGTCGGAAACAACTCCACAAGCCTGCCGCGAGCCAAGGACAGGTTTTGCTCGCGGTTATAATTACTTCCCAGGCAGATCAGACAAGAAGGCATATCAGTTGAAGTATTCATCAAGTCCCGAGCCTGCTTCTACACTGTCGTCTCCCCAATAGTTCGGATCATGAGAATGCCGCATGCCCGAACAGGGATCAAAGCCCGTTGGCAGAGAGAAGGTTTCTGTCTGGTCATAAGGCAGAGAAGGATCTTCGTATACCTTTTTCATATAGATAGCCCAGATAGGAAGCGCCAGAGAAGCTCCCTGTCCATAAAGCATCGTATCAAAGTGAATATCACGCTCCTCACCGCCAACCCAGCAACCGGATACTAAAGAGGGAGTGAACCCGATAAACCATCCGTCGGAATTGCGGTTCGTGGTACCCGTCTTACCGCCCATATCGGCAGTGATACCGTACCTGCGTACCCGTCCGCCGGTACCTTCATTGATCACGGCACGGAGCATAGTAAGCATCTGATAGGAACTGGTAGAACTGATCACTTCATCCATCTGCGGAGAGAAGGTAGCTACTATATTTCCTTCATTGTCCTCGATGTGGGTGACAAACAGCGGAGCCACACGAATACCGTGATTGGCGAATGTCGAATACGCACTGACCATCTCTCCCACCGATATATCACAGGGTCCCAGACAAAGTGATATGGTAGGTTCAATGTCCTTGTTACGCACCCCGAAAGCATGGATCAGGTTCACCAGCGCGTATGGACTGAGTTTGTTCATCAGATAGGCAGAGATCCAGTTATTCGAGTTGGCCAACCCCCATCGCAGAGTAACATATTCTCCGTAACGCGAGTGAGAACTGTTTCGTGGGGTCCAGGGCCGTCCGCCCTCATCCAGATAGGTCTGCTCCACGTTCACTGTACCGTCGCACGGAGTATAGCCATTCTCCATGGCCAGAGAATAGAGGAAAGGTTTGATCGTAGATCCTACCTGCCGACGCCCCACCATAGCCATATCATATTGGAAATAAGTATAGTTGGGTCCGCCCACATACGCTTTGACGTATCCGTTGACCGGGTCCATAGACATAAATCCGGTACGCAGGAAATATTTATAATAACGGATAGAATCCATCGGTGTCATGATGGTATCCTTTATCCCGTTCCAGGTAAATACAGACATTTCACTCGGCGTATTGAATGCCTCCATGATCTCCGCATCCGACTTTCCGGCAGCATCCATGGTCCGGTAGCGATCGCTCTGACGCGCGGCGCGGTACAGGATCTCATTCACCTGTGCCGGAGAGAGCATATTGCTATAAGGAGCCTGCTTACGTCCCAGCTTTTCTTTAAAGAACTTTTCCTGGATGTCATGTCCGATATGCTCTTCCACAGCCTCTTCGGCATATTGCTGCATGTGAGAATTGATCGTCGTATAGATCTTCAGACCATCCGTATATATACTGTAATTGGTTCCGTCTTTCTTTTTGTTCTTGGCACACCAGCCATACAGCGGATCAGTTTCCCAGGCAATGGAATCTTCATAAAATTTCTGTGCCTGCCATCCCCGGTAATTGCTCTTCACCGGTTTGTCTGCCGTCATGATGATACGCAGGTATTCACGCAGGTAGGTAGCCATTCCCTCTTTGTGGTCTACCCGGTGGTATTCCAGTTCCAGCGGAAGTTTCTGCAAAGAATCCCGTTGAGCCAGCGTAAGATAGTCATACTTATACATCTGGTCCAATACCACATTACGGCGACCTTTGGAACGCTCATTGAAACGAAGCGGATTGTGCAGAGAAGGATTTTTACACATTCCTACCAACATAGCAGCTTCCTCTACTTTCAGTTCGTAAGGTTCCTTTCCGAAATAGGTATAGGCAGCCGTCTTGATACCCACCGCATTGTTGAGAAAGTCAAATTTATTGAAGTACATCGCAATGATCTCTTCCTTGGTATAATAGCGCTCTAATTTCACAGCCATCACCCATTCGATCGGCTTCTGCAGGGCACGCTGGAAAAAATTATCCACCTTGGGCGAATACAGCTGTTTGGTCAGCTGCTGAGTAATGGTACTCCCCCCTCCGGCATTACTCTGACGAAGCAGTCCACTTTTTATAATGGCACGTGCCAGCGCCTTGGCATCAATACCGGAATGATTGGCATACCGGGCATCTTCCGTAGCGATCAGCGCATCTACCAGCCAGGGAGAAAGTTCGTCATAGCTTGTATAAACACGGTTCTCCTTACTCAGAGACCACGTTCCCAGCACCTTTCCATCTTCCGAAAAGATCTCCGTCGCAAATTTATAATTAGGATTTTCTAATTCCTCTACAGGAGGCATATACCCGATCCAGCCATTAGAAATAGCTGTAAAGAAAAGTATATTTCCTATAACTACAAGGCCAAAAAGGATCCACAGCCCTTTTACTATTTTTCTCATTATTCTCTGTATTCTTTATATGAAAATGCGAAGTTTCATAGAACCTGTTTCCATTCTCCACAAATAATTTATTATCTTTTATTTTCAAAATATAAACAGGTTCTATAATAAAACGGTTAAACAGTCCGGATGTTTAATTTACACAGTAACTAACCGCCGGATTTTCTGTTTTTTCCAGGTCACACCCTTTCAAGTATGCAAAAATAGGATAAATCTTTGTCATTCACAACTCCTTTAAAAATCTATTTGGCTATAAGAGCCTGTTTAAATTTTCCGTGAAACCAACGGTCGACGCTGTTAATCGCAGATCGACGTAGTCAGCCAGGCAGTCGACGCTGTCAAAATGTAGCAGAGAAGTTCTTTATCCTTTCTTCAGACTTCTTTTTATTTGTTTTTCCTCTTTTCAGATGCAAATATGGAGACGTAATTATGCATCTCGTATGTTTGCATATAATATGTTACGCATAGGGATTGACAAAGATATTCGTTCTGTAATTTCAATGGTAC
>JAJBTC010000059.1 GCA_020861095.1 Bacteroides sp. | reverse complement strand
TATATAAATATTATGCTGATCTCAAACATGTATTTTCTGCGTTATTTCCGAAAAGTGGAACAAAGTCGGGCGAAATGTGCCATTTAAAGCAATCATTTTTATCATTATGACATTTTGTTATCTGTTATTTTATCTGGATATATATATATTCTTTCTGTGCATACGGCGCTGTCCCATAACTTTCAACTTTAAAAGGCTGATTCTTTTTCTATGGAACCAATGGGTCGATGGAGTCAAGCGCAGATCGGCACAGTCAGCAACACAACGGTCGACAAAATCAAAATACAAACAGGCTCTAAGCAACGAAACAGTAATCTATATTTGCATAAAATTATATGAAAAACACAGGGAGCGAACTTCTCTTTTTCAGCGCAGGATCACTTCCATACATACCGGATTGTGATCGCTGTATTCCAGATCGGGCGAATAGTATCTGATGCCTTCGAACCGATCGGAATGGAAGATGTAGTCGATGCGTAGTATTTTTTTCAGGTAACGGAACGTGTACATATATCCTTTTCCGGCGGTATGGAATCCGTCGCGAAGTCCGGCTTCTCTGAGTGTCCGGTAGGTATAGGAAGAGGGATGGGAGTTGAGGTCGCCACAGAGGATAACGGGATGGGGAGACTGGCCGACGAGTTCTTTCACTGTATCGGTTTGTTGCGCCCGCAGGATGAAATTGTCTTGCAGGGCAGTGAACAACCGGGTCAGTGCGCGGGTGTAGCCGCGTCTGCTGTCTGTTGCCAGTTCTTTTTCCAGTTTTCTTTTGTTCTGGCTCACGTTCGTTGTCTGTAGGTGGTTGTTGAATACGCGGATGGTATCCGGCCCGGTCATGATGTCGCACCACATGCTGCAATTGGCTGTTCCGGTATAGGTGATGAGCTGGCTGTCTACAATGGGATACCGGCTGAGTATGGCCAATTGCGGCAAGGGCTCTTTGGAGTAAGGGACGGCGCAGTATGTCCACTCGTCGAAAACAGATAAGATACTGTCTATCGGAAATTCGCGGCTCGCGCGGAACTCCTGGAAGCAGATGATATCTGTCTGGTGGTCTTTCATCACTTGTGCCACCTGCCGGCAGGTAGTTCCGGAAATGTCGTTTCCAAAGCTGTCGATGTTGTAGGTGGCCATACGCAGGATCTCTCCCTGGGGAGAAGACTGATGTCCGAACTGATAGATGCTGCTCAGGTAATCCCAGTTGGCCAGAATGGCCAGTACAGGCACCCATACCCAATAGCGCCAGCGAACCACCCAGTAGAGGATGGCCAACAGGTTGAGCAGGAGCAATCCGGGGATGGCCAGTCCCAGCAGAGGGAAAAGGGCGGAAGAGGCCGGGGAGACATATTGCGCATACCATCCTCCGACCGTCAGAAGGGCCAGTAAACAGGTAGCAAGGATGCTGAATGTATAAAAGAGTCTGGATACTGCTTTTTTCCCATGGAAAGGCTTGTTTGATGGTTCGGGATCAGGTGGTCCGGGCTGGACTGCCCGGCTTCTGATCTTTATTTAAGAAGCTGGTTTATATGTTGTTTATTTCTTTATGCAGGGCCTGTTTTTAGGTGATTTTTCCTCTTTTCAGACGCAACTATGGAGACGCAAATATGCGTCTCTACAGAGGTGTATGATCTCTGTAATTTCAATCGTAAATCGTAAATTGTCAAATCGTAAATCTTTTTATCCTGGTTCTAGATATTTTCTGACGGTTGCCTTCAGGTCTTCTTTCCGGAAAGGTTTTCGCAGGATCTCCGTGCATCCGGCGTCGTACGCTTCCTTTTCTTCCGTTTCATCGGAAAAGACATCGAGCGCGAAGATGGGAAGGGTGGTTGTGAGTTCGCGGATGACGCGTGTAGCACTTAACCCGTCCAGATCGGGCAGGTGTATATTTGTCAGGATCAGATCGGGCCTGGTCTCTTCATAGATAAGGATCACCTCCATCCCATTGGTGGCACGTACGATCTCATACTCATCGGCCAGGGCCGAACGTATGGCTTCGTAATCCTCGTCTTTCGCTTCGGCTACCAGCAGCTTGAACGGTTTCTCGTCTGTGGTTTCTTTATGAAGATCTATCTGTTCCCGGGATATCCTTTCCTTAGGTGCATGGTAGGGAAGGGTAAAGGTGAATGTACTTCCTTTCCAAACTTCGGAGGTAACAGAGATGGTACCTTCCAGCTTCTCAATGATTGTTTTGCAAATGGAGAGTCCCAGGCCCGTGCCTTGCACCAGATTGTTGGCCTTGACAAACCGGTCGAATACTTTATCTACCTTTTCCGGAGAGATACCTGTTCCTGTATCTGTGACGTAAAACCGGATTATGTCCGCTTCCTGTCGGTATCCATACCGTATGCTTCCTTCGCGGGTAAACTTGAACGCGTTGCCGATAAGGTTGGAGAATACCTGAAAGATACGGTTTTTGTCGGAATGGATCCGTATGTCCGGGTCCGACTCTTCGAAGATCAGATTCACTCCTGCCGGGCAGCGGAATATATGCGCGTCGTGGATCTCTTGGCATAGGGTATGAAGCTGTACGGGAGCCAGCGTGAACTCTACAATGCCGGATTCTATCTTGGAAAGATCGAGGATCTCATTGATCAACTGGAGCAACCGTTCGTTGTTGGCCTCTACGATCTTGTAATATTCCAGCCTTTCGTCCTTACTGTCACTTTCCGCTATGATCCTGGAGAATCCGACGATCGCGTTGAGCGGAGTACGTATCTCGTGGCTCATGTTGGCCAGAAAAGCCGATTTGAGTCTGTCGGAGTGTTCGGCCCGCTCTTTGGATAGTTTCATTTCCCGTTTCATCAGTTCCAGTTGGGTGATGTCCCATTCAATAGAGATGATGAGCGGAGAAAAATCTTCTGTCTCTACTTTTATTTTTTGTTTGTCGAGGATCACTAAGTTGCCATCCCGGTCTTTCTCCTCTACGATCCAGTGTTTCTTCTTTCCTGTGGTGGCGATCTCAATATCTTCCTGCCATTTTTCGCGGGCGATCTCCGGCGGATAGAAGTCGAAATCGTTTTTACCGATGGCATCTTCCATAGATACTTCCCGGTTGTAGGATTCGCGGTTGCGGTAGAGGTATCTGAAATCGTTCTGCACGTCTTTTACCACGATACTGGCAGGCAGATTGTCGATGGTGTGGTTGAAAATACGGGTCAGCCGTCTGAGCTTTTTCTCATACCGTATCCGCTCCGAAATGTCGTGAGTGAATGACCAGAACGTCTCCTCTCCTTCGTCTGTAGTTACTTTATAGATGGTACCCTCAAAAGCTAGGACTTCTTTGTTGTAAACTAAAGGATTCCGTATGGTATATACCTGGGAGTAGGGCGATTCGGAGAGTTTCATACGCTTGTTCCAGTCGTCTATGGATTGCATATCTCCTACGATCTCGTAGATCTTGAGTCCGGAGATATCTGCCTGGTCACTGATGAGGTGGTTTTTACGGAATTTTCTGTTGGTGAATATCAGTGTACCGTCCCGGCGGGCAGCAAAAATACTTTCGGTGGCATTGTTGATGGCGTGTGTCAGGGTATTGATATCGTTTCTGCGTCTTTGTATGTCGGTAATGTTCTGTATATACCCTTCCAGAAAGACGGAGTTGTCTGGCAGTACTTCGCAGAGATACGAATTGACCCGGACGTAATGGATCTGATGATTGAACAGGATGCGATAGTCGATGCTTTGTGTATTCTGACCTTTCAGTTTGCTTTCCAGCCACTCGGTCAGACTTTCCCGGTCTTCGGGAATCACGAAGTTGAGGTAGGTATCCAGAAGCATGCGACGGATCTCCGAAGTGGACATGATTCCTGTGTTGCCGGAGAAATAGAGTGCCTTTTCCTGTGAGTGGTAGCTCCAGTGACCCAGAAGCGCGGTCTGCTCGATGGCAGATAACTTACGGTTTGCTTTGTCTAATTCGATCTGGCAGGTGCTGCATCCGGTGACATCGCGCAACTGGCAAAGGATACCCTCTTCATAGGGCTGCATGACGCACTTGAAATGAGAGGTGCCGGTTTCCGACGGTAAAGCATACTCCCGGATGACTTTGGTCTGGCTGTTGACAGCATGCAGGAAATCTTTCCGGAATTCCGACGACAGGGCAGCAGGGAATATATCCGGCAAACTGGTTCCTGACAGGTTTTTCCTTTCAAGTACCATACGTCTTCCTGTGCCAGAACATCCAGACATATGCCCTCTTTACTTAACCAGATAATTGTATCAGAAGTCAGCCTCAGGATCTCTTTGCAATGATGAAGATCATGTAATATCCTTTCCATATATTGGGTCTTTACCTACTGTAGTTATGAATGTTGTCAAAACTACGAATATATTTTATAAATTGCAATTTTTTATGTAAAATATGTTTCGGGTTTTGCAGACAAGGAAAGAGATTTACGATTTACGATTGGAAATCGTAAAAGTTGTAAGTTTTAAGTCGTAAGTGATAAGTTTTAGTGGATGAATTCTTTGTATCTTATTTCTGCGTGATACTCAAAACTTATTACTTATCATTTAAAAACTCAGCACTTAAACAAGCAAACATACAAGATACATATGTGGGTCTCAGCATACCGAATAAGGATGCGTATGCCATGCGGAATGCTTTTTGTGTCGGACGTAAAACACGGAGATCCACCCTGCTCTATCGGGCTTGCACCTGTAGAGGAAGTAACAGAAACTCATTTTGTGGATACGCTTGTGGATAGATGATATATTATTTCGATATCCTGTAGAGACGCACGGCGTGTGTCTCCGCGGTGCAGGTCCAACAAAAAAATGCATTCCACATCATGGTATATGCATTCCCATTCGGTATGCTGAGACGCACGGCGTGCAGTAGTGTCCGGAAAAATAAGTTAAGATTTACGGAACTATCCAAGTGATCCTCATTCCACTCTGAAAGCCCGGAGGGCTTTACTGTGCATAACCCCCAGTGAAGCGAAGCATAGCGGAGCGACTGGGGGT
>JAJBTC010000220.1 GCA_020861095.1 Bacteroides sp. | reverse complement strand
CGGACAAAATATGCTTTCGAAAATTTGTAGGAGACTTAGAATTCAGCCTCTTGTTTATTTAGCACAGCCGGTATCAGACCATATTTCTATTATCATCCTCCCCGTAGAGACGCATATTTGCGTCTTCTTCTATTTATCCCTCCGCCCTATACACCTCCATGAAGTACGTCTCTGCGATATACATCCAATCACCTTGCATTTTAATCCTTAGATTTGTCTTCATTGCATGATAATGTATATTTCTCTACCTATATATCTTATCGTGTGTTTTCCGTTTGATAAAAACCAGGCTATGAAATATATACCTCTTGCTACCACCCTTCCTGTGTTGGATATATGCTGAAGAGACGTATTTCACGGAACGCACTTCACGGAGATGCACAAGGCGGAGACGCATAAGGCGGAGACGCAAGTATGCACTGGTGTCCGGAATAAATCGTTAATATCGGGGTTAATATGCTATATTTCAATTATTTATATCTAATTTTTCACTCGGAGGATTTTAAGTTATTACTTTTCGAGAAGCTACCCAAATGACACTCACATACTCTGATTTCCTTTGAAAGCCCGAAGGGCTTTAATGTGAACCAGCGGTCGACGAAGTCAATAACCCCCAGTGAAGCGAAGTAAGGGCTTTGCCCGTAACGAAGCGACTGGGGGTAGTCACGGATACACATCTCTTCAACCCCAAAGCGGGTTGAATATAGAAAAACTCCATTCTACATAGCATGAGTATGATTTTACCTGGTTTTATTCAGGATAGAATCATTCAACCCACTTTGGGGTTGAAGATAAAAGGTCGATCACTACCCCCAGTCGCTCCGCTATGCTACGCTTCACTGGGGGTTATGCACATTAAAGCCCTTCAGGCTTTCAAAGAGAGTTATGTACCGTAAAGTCACTTCAGACTTTCAGAGAGAGACCGTAAAGTCACTTCAGGCTTTCAGAGAGAGTTATGCACATGAAAGCCCTCCGGGCTTTCAGACTAGATGAGTGACAGTTGGATAGTTCCGTAAATCTTAACATATTTTCCGGACACTACTGCACGGCGTGCGTCTCCGCGGCATACGTGTGCAGTGCAGGATGTATAAATAGGATCCGGTATTTATACAATATCCACTACTCTCTGATTCAATCTATATCTCAGACAAAAACCATTGACTTTTTAATATATCCCCGTTGATCTTAGGTAGTTTTATCAGAGGGTTGCCTGTATTGGATCTGAATTGCGGAGACGCAACTATGCGTCTCGTATGTTTGCCTATAAAAGGGTACGCATAGGGATTTACAAACATATCCTTTCTGTAATTTCAATCGTACATCGTAAATCGGTAAATCGTAAATCTCTTTGCGTCTCTACGTGTAAATCATATCCTTTCTCTCACCATAGTGTCAGTTTTGGATAACATAGTGTCAGTCTTTTTATGAAGTATTCCCATGCTCTTTGAAAAATGCTCGCGGTGTATGGAGAAGCCAGAATATTGCTTTATCTTTGGGATGCTTCAAACTTAATTCATACGTATATAAATGATGAAGATAAGAAAAACCCGTATTGATGAATTGGACGTTGTTATGGATATATATGGCAAAGCGGCAGAGTTTATGCGACGGACAGGCAATGCAAGTCAGTGGGTCAATGGATATCCTTCCCGCGAACTGATCCGGAAAGATATAGAGAAGGAAGTTAGTTACGTTTGCACGGGAGAGAAGGGAGAGATCCTGGGGACCTTTTGTTTCATGCCTTCGCCGGAACCTAATTATCATACGATCTATGAAGGTTCCTGGCTCAATGAAGAACCTTATGGGGTGATCCACCGTCTGGCAGGTTCGGGAAAAGGGAAAGGGGTGGCAGATTGTTGTTTCGACTGGTGCTTCGCACAGTATGGCAATGTACGTGTAGATACTCACCGGGATAACAAAGTGATGCAGCATATCCTCCGGAAACATGGGTATACGTATTGTGGTATCATTCATGTCCGTAACGGAACGGAGAGACTTGCTTTTCAGAAAGTCGCTTCTGCCGGGGCAGGTGATATGCGGGTAGATGCGGATTTTTCTATACATAGAGAAAAGTAGAATGTAGATAATCTGCATAACTTCCAAAGAATGAAAACGATCAGGCTGTTCCGGATTTCTAAAGAGAAATCAACAGGTTCTGAATAATCGGGAAGAAAATGATGAAAAACTATCTGTCTTTGTTGCTGATCGTAGGGTTGATCAGTGCTTGTGGTGCTCCGGAAAGCAGGAAACAGATCTCGCTGGCCGGAAGTTGGGGCTTCCGTACAGACCCGGAAGGGGTGGGAGAAGAGGAAGCGTGGTTTGTACGGGTCTTAGACGATTCGGTAGAGTTGCCCGGCACTATGGATACCAACCGGAAGGGAGAACCGAATACCGACCTGGAAGAGACTACCTATCTCTCCCGGGAATATCGTTACGTGGGGAAGGCCTGGTATCAGAAACAGGTAGATATTCCTTCGGATTGGGAGGGGCACGTAGTGGAGTTGAGACTGGAACGTACCCGTGCCACTAAGGTATGGCTGGATGATACCTATATGGGTGCTTCCGATTTTATTTCCGGCCAGCAGGTATACGATCTGAGCAGTTGGCTCACTCCGGGCCAGCACACACTGACCATCCAGGTAGACAACGGGGAAGCCCTTCCTCCGCAGATCTTAGATAATTCGCATGCATGTACCGAATCTACCCAGACCAACTGGAACGGGATCATCGGGGAGATTGTCCTGGAGGCCAAGCCTGTGTATCACTTCCGGGACATACAGGCCTATACTTCTCCGCAGACTTCTACCGTACGGGTAGAGTTGGATATACATACTCCGGCCGGGGAAGGATTGCCTTCCGGCACTACTGTTTCTCTGGATATACAGTCTTTCAATACCGATAAGAAGCATCGGGTACGGGTGTCGCATCCTGTGGTCGCTGCGGCGGGTAAAATGAGTATAGAGATTCCTATGGGAAGTGCTATGCTTTTGTGGAGTGAGTTCGATCCGGCTTTGTACCGCCTTACAGCTACGTTGGAAGGAAAAGGGGTCTACGACCGGGAAAGTATAGTTTTCGGCATCAGGGAATTCGCGGCAAAGGATACACAGTTCACCATCAATGGGCTGACGACTTTCCTGCGTGGAAAACACGATGCCTGTGTCTTCCCGCTCACCGGGCACACGGCTATGGATGTGGAGACGTGGACCGATTATTTCCGTACGGCCCGTGCCTATGGTATTAATCACTACCGTTTCCACTCGTGGTGCCCGCCCAGGGCCTGTTTTGAGGCAGCCGACCGGGAGGGGATCTATCTCCAGCCGGAACTTTCGTTCTGGGGTGCTCTTCAGAAAGAAGATTCTTTGTTGTACGATTTCCTGCTCCGGGAGGGGATAGAGATCCAGAAGCAGTACAGCAACTATGTTTCGTTTGTGATGTTTGCCATCGGCAATGAATTGTGGGGCGAGCAGGAAGATATGAAAGAGATGATCGCACAGTTCCGCGCCATGGATCAGCGACACCTCTATGCCACCGGGTCCAATAATTTCCTGGGCTATATGGGACCCGCGGAGGGAGACGACTATTTCACTACCTGCCGGGTGCCGGGAGAGAATATCTATGCCAATCATACCCGTGGTTCGTTCTCTTTTGTAGATGCCGAAGAGGGAGGGTATATCAACCATACATATCCCAATTCGGAGATGAACTTCCGCACAGCGGTGGAGCAATGTTCCATACCTGTCATCAGTCACGAGACGGGGCAGTTCCAGATATACCCCGATTATCGGGAGATAGATAAGTATACCGGTGTGCTGAAGCCCCGCAATTATGAAGTATTTAAGAAACGGCTGGAGGAGGCTGGTATGGCCGATCAGGCGCATGACTTTTTCCTGGCTTCTGGTAAATGGGCAGTGGAACTTTACCGGGCGGATATAGAAATGGGATTGCGTACGCCGGGACTGGCCGGGTTTCAGTTATTAGACCTGCAGGACTATCCCGGACAGGGATCCGCGTTTGTGGGAGTGTTGGATGCGTTTATGGAGAGCAAAGGTCTGGTCACTCCCGCAGAGTGGCGTCAGTTCTGCAGTGAGGTAGTACCTCTGTTTGTCACTCCTAAGTTCTGTTATACCACGAATGAGACGTTGAGCGGAACGGTGGAAATTGCAAATTATTCTTCCGGTGCGATCACGGATACTTCTCTGAACTGGACCCTTACAGATCCGGACGATACGGTGTTGGATGGCGGTAGCTGGGAGTTGCGGATCCCGCAGGGGACGCTTGCTCCGGTAGGTGATCTGCTTTCGGATCTTTCCGGGATCAAAGACGCTGTGAAACTTACTTTGCGCCTGGATATACCGGGTACTCCCTATCACAATCAGTATCCGTTGTGGGTCTATCCGCAATCTATCTGTGTCAAGGATACTGAAAATAACATCCATATCGCTCACCGCCTGGATGACTCTATGATCACCCGACTCAGTGAAGGAGGGAAAGTCTTGTGGTTCCCTTCCTTAGAGAACTATACAGAAGTGACGGTGGGTGGATTGTTCCAGACCGATTACTGGAACTATCGTATGTTCAGATCCATTGCCGAGTGGGCCGGTAAACCGGTTTCGCCCGGTACCCTGGGACTGCTTATGGATCCCGGGCATCCGGTGTTCCGTACCTTTCCGACTGATAGGCACACCAACTGGCAGTGGTATCCGATGGTGAAGCAGAGTCGCCCTCTGATCCTCGACAGGCTTCCCGCAGGGTATAAACCTTTGATCCAGGTGATTGATAATGTGGAGCGAAATCATAAATTAGGTTTCCTGTTCGAATTCCGTATCGGAGAAGGTAGCTTACTGATCTGTATGTCCGATCTGGCTGCTGTAAGTGAATATCCGGAAGCCCGTCAGTTGTATGGAGCGTTGCTGGATTATATGGTCTCGGAAGATTTCCAACCCGGATGGGAACTGAGTGTGACAGAGTTGGAAGAACTTTTTTCACAGCCGGTAGAAACGAACCGGATACGTACATTGGGCAATATCTCTTATGAGGATGAATAAAATGTGTCAGGGAGCATAGGAGACGGAGCCAGAGAGTTTACCATTCTTTGTATGGTGCTTTTGCGGGATCATTATACAGAGGTGAATGAGAAAATATAGAGCCACCTATTGAATAATGACCGGCAGATGCGGATCTGCCGGTTTTTGCGGGATGTTATTTTTTAGCATCGAAATAGCGGATCAGGGAATATACCTGCTTGTTGACAGTTGCCATCCGTCGGAGCAGAGGCTCCCAGGGCTCATAATCGCTGTCAAACACGCCTTTGTTGGAATCGCGGTTGGACGGATCGGTGGTGAGGTCCTCCGGGTCGTTGTCCTGGTAGCGAAACCAGTGCCACCCTACCGAATGCGGGTTGCGCAGCAGTTCCAGGGTGAAGTTCTCGTAGAAAAGTCCCCGGTCGTTTTGCGTAGGTACATTCCATCCCGCTCCTGTCTCGTTGGGTAGTCCGGAGTCTTCCCCTTTGGTATACCATTCGGTGATCAGAAAAGGCTTTCCGACCCATTCGCCCCATTGGTTCATCTGCTCCTGTTCGGGTTGCCACTTGCGGTAGTGATTGATGGAGACAATGTCCATGTATTTCCCTGCTACGGCAAAGATATACGGGTTGGTCAGCTCCTGGTTCTTTTCCTGATTGAACCGACAGCCGAGATAGAGATGGTTGGGGTCTGCCCAGCGCAGGGCATCGGTCACTTTCTTCATATAGGTTTCGAAGAAGTAGGCACTGAATTCCAGGCGATCTTCTTCGGTGATATCTTCCGGTCCGGCATCTCTGCCTTTGCGGGCATCCAGCCATTCTTTGGCGGCTATGTATCCCTGTTCGTCTTTAGCAAGCAGGTTGAGGTGGCGGTCTAACGCATCGGTGTACCAGGGAAGTTCGTTGTCGGTGAAGTATCCCAGCAGGTACGGATCGTCTTTGTACCGCGCCAGAGGGGCGATGGCTTTTTCAATATATTCGTCAAATTCTCTATCGAATACCATCGGCAGGTCGAAACGGTAGCCCTGCCATCCGGCCACGGGGTAACTGCCCCCGTAGCGACGGACGTGCTGGTTGCGGTAACTGCCCATCGGACTCACAATCACAGTATATACCAGCGGATGTTCACTGTTACGGATGTCTTCTGTGGCCGACCAGGCTCCTGCTCCGTTGAATCCGTACCCGCGCAGGCGTTGCGACTCAGCGGTAGCCCAGACCGCGTCCGAACCGAATTTCTCCGCGAAGGCAGTTTTCTGTCGTTCAGACGTTCCGGGGCTCATGGCTACTGTGGCCCGGTGGTGGAAGGGATACCCTTCCGGATCAATGATCCACCAGCGTCCATCTATCTGCTGCGTACGGAAAAAACCGGTGGCCTCCTGCCGGTCGGTCATATATCCGCCGAAGCGGGAGAGGGCAGGTTCTTTACCGGATCTGTAGCGATACAGTCCTTGTACGGTAGTGGCTTCGTAAGAGGTCCATACACTGTCCAGCGCGTTTTGCCGGGTAGGTACGGATACGGTCTTGTTTTTTTGTGCGAAGGCGCTTTCACTTCCCGGCAAGAAGAGAAGTGCACAGGCGATAGGTAGATATATTCGTTTCATATCGGAAAAATGGTCTGGTGATTCTGATAAAATCTGGATAAACATCTATACTCCATATAATCCCTACCTGCATGCGAGTTGCACTGTGGAGACACACATCGTGCGTCTCCAACAGGATATATGGACAGATTCCGGTTGGTTGTGATGCAGGGAATCAGCGTTGTATCATTTCGAATGTCTGTGTCAGACGGATGTCTTCGGAACTGCTGCCTATCAGTACGTCGAATTCGCCGGGTTCCACGATCCAGTGCATGTCTTTATCTAACATCTCCAGATCGGCAGGTGTCAGCGTGAAGTGTACGGTACGTGTTTCGCCGGGTTGCAGGGTGACGCGTTCGAAGCCACGCAATTGTGAGTCGTAGGCGATCACCGAGCTTAGTTTGTCACGTACGTATAGCTGTACCACCTCGTCGCCGGTGCGCTGTCCGGTATTGGTCACTTCAAAAGAAACCTCTACATCCCCTTGTATCCCCTGTTGCGAAGGTGTTACCTTCAGGTTGTTATAGGCAAATGTCGTGTAGCTCAGGCCGTAGCCGAAAGGATACAGCGGGCCTACGACAGCTGTCTTTCCGTATCCGTTGGGGCCATCTCCCGGCTGTCCGGCGTGTGATCCCGGCTTGAAAGGGAAATTCAGTTCGATCTGTCCCAGGCTTTTCGGGAAAGTCACACTCAGTTTACCGCCCGGGTTATAGTCTCCGAAGAGTGTCTCCGCGATGGCATGTCCTCCTACCGGGCTGGGGAACCACGCCTTGAGGATGGCCGGGATATAGCGGTTTTCCCAGTTGATCGTCAGCGGTTGCCCGTTGATAAGTACCAGTACAATCGGTTTTCCGGTAGCCTGCAGAGCTTGCAACAGTTGGAATTGTCTGCCCGGCAGTCCCAGTCCCGTACGCGATTTGCTCTCACCTACCCGGTGTTCGTCTTCACCCAACACGGCAATCACTACGTCCGAAAGCAGGGCCTGCTCTACCGCTTCGCGGATCTGTGCCTCTTCTCCTGCGGTGAGCGGGGTAGGGATGATCTCACTTTCGGGCCAGGTCTCGTCTACCACTGCGCAGCCTGGTACATAGTTGACTGTAGCACGGCCTGCGGCATATTCCTGTATTCCTTTCAATACATGCGTCACGCGCATATTCTGCGGACCGTAACGGCTCACATAAGCCGTGGTATCGGTGGCAAGCGGACCCGTCACTAAGATATTCCTGTAGTTGCTCAGATCCAGAGGGAGCAGGTTGTTTTCGTTCTTCAGCAATACCAGCGATTCGCGGGCCATCTGACGTTCGAAGTCTCTGGTATCCGGTGATGCCACAATACGGTCGGCTGCTTTGGGATCTTCTACATAAGGTTGGTCAAACAGACCTAAACGGAATTTCACCCGCAGTACATCGGCCACGTTGCGATCAAGCGTCTGCATGGATACACTTCCCTCTTCCACCAGTTCGCGCAGTGGCAGGATAAAGTCAGAAGGATGGGTGAAGTTGGTCTTTACATTCATCCCCGCTTCCACTACCTCTTTCACCGCGCCTTTCATATCTCCGGCTACCCGGTGTTTGCTGTAGACGAATTCTACAGCTTCGCTGTCCGAAACCACATACCCGTCGAAACCGAATTTCTCCCGCAGCAGTTCGGTCAGGAAATAGTAGCTTCCCGATACCGGTATACCGTCGTAGTCGTTGTAACTGCTCATTACTCCCATCGGGCGTGCTTCACGGATGATCTTGCGGTAGGGATAGAGGTGAAGCTGGTGCATTTCGCGCGGTGCCACATGCGGGTCGGTACGCGCGTGTCCGTCGCGTCCGCCTTTAGGTACACTGTATACCGCGTAATGTTTGAGCGTAGCCGCTACGCCCTGCGATTGTATGCCCAGTACCATCTCCCGGCCCAGGGTGGCCACGTGATAAGGTTCTTCGCCGTAGCACTCCAACACACGTCCCCAGCGTGGGTCACGTGCCAGGTCTAAGATCGGAGCATACACATTCGTATAACCCAGCGCTTTCGCTTCCCGTCCGGCGATGATACCCGCCTGACGCACCAGGTCTTTGTTCCAGGTAGAGCCGATGGCAATGGGCGCGGGCAGCGGAGTGGCACGGTCGTGATTGAGCCCATGGATACCCTCGTTGCTGAAGTCTACCGGGATGCCCAGGCGTGTCTCCTCTACAAACCAGCGCTGCACCGTGTTGATCGCCTCGGCGTGTTTGCTGAAAGGGTAAGAGTATTGCGTAGGCACCAGGCCGTTGAGGTGTTCGTCTATGTTGGCAATGCCGTCTTTCCAGATCTCGTTTTTCCAGCCCGGAGTAGGTAGCTCGTCTTTGGCTACCCGGCGGTATCCGTATAAGGTGGCCAGCTGGCAGGTCTTTTCTTCGAGGGTCATCTGAGAGAGCAGATCGGCGATGCGGTCTTCAATGGGTGCCGAGGGGTCCTCGTATACATCCATTTTACCATTTTTATTGAGGTCGATCCATCCCTTCCGGTAGATCGGATTTTTTTTCTGTGCATGTGCTGCCGGAAGCAATCCGGGCAGGAGCAACAACAGGAGAAGGAGGTGTTTTTTCGTACAGGTCATGGCATGTCTGTTATAGGGTTATGTATTTGACAACTGTTTTATCGGTTCGGAGCGGAACGTACATTCCGGTATTCGGTGTGACTGGTCTGTTGCAAAAATAGGAAAGAGCAGGGAAAAACATCTCTCCGATTGTCCGGAAAATGTACACATGTGATTCTTTTCCCTTTTGCCTGGTCTCTTTTAGCATAATAAAGAGGTATTTTCCATTGTAAATACTCTTACTTCACAACAAACTTTTCTTTTTGCAGATCTACATCGCGGGATGAATTTCCGATCATCACCTCAAACTCTCCTTTCTCTACCCCGTACCGCATATCGATATCGTAGAAACTCAGCTCTTTGGCAGTGATCTCAAAAGTAACCGTTTGTTTCTCTCCCGGTTGCAGGGATACTTTGCGGAAATCTTTCAGCTCTTTCACCGGACGGGTCACCGAGCTGTAGCAGTCGCGTATATAGAGTTGCACCACTTCTGTACCGGGGCGGTTGCTGGTATTGGTCACCTCTACGGAAGCCCGTAGGGAGCCATTCTCTTTCATCTGACTGTCAGAGAGCACCACCGGACTGAATTCAAAGAACGAGTAGCTGAGTCCGTAACCGAATTCGAACAGCGGTGTGCTCTTGCCGGTACCGTATTTGAACCATTTACTGGTCTCTTTGTGATTGTAATAGGTCTGGATCTGACCCGAGTGACGCGGGAGGGTGATGGGCAGTTTGGCTTCCGGGTTCACCTCTCCGAAGAGGATTTCGGCAATGGCCTGTCCGCCCAGTGAGCCGGGTTCCCAGGCCTCTATCAGAGCCGGGATATGGTCTGCGATCCATTCCGTGGTAAGCGGGCGCCCGTTTACCAACACCACTATGGTAGGTGTTCCGGTATGGTAGATCTCTTCTACCAGTTCCTGTTGCAAGCCTACCAGCGAGAGTTCGTAGCGGTCTACATTTTCACCGCAGGTCTTGTCCTGCCATATATAACGCATGGAATTCTCCCCTACCACCACAATCGCCAGATCCGCTTTGCGCGCTCTGTCGCGGGCTTGCCGTACACGCGACATCTCCATGGTGCGCAGGTTGGTATCAAAAGGGAAAAAATCAAACTCCGTTTGTGGCGATACCCGACGCAGCCCTTCGATCACTGTAGTGACGCAGGAGTCGGGCTGCACGAAAGCCCAGTCGCCCAGGATCGTCTGGTTGTCGGCGTTCGGGCCGGTCACCAATATCTTCTTGTACCGATTGCGGTCTATCGGGAGCAGGTTGTTCTCGTTTTTCAGCAATACAATGCTTTTGCGTGCCATCTCCAGCGCGGTTTGCTGATGTTCGGGGCGAAAGACAGTCTCCGCTACCTGCCGGGTATCTATATAAGGATTCTCAAAAAGCCCGAGACGGAACTTGGCTGTGAGTATCTGACGCGCGGCATGGTCGATACGGCTCTGAGGAATATCTCCCCGGCGCACCAGGCTCACTACCTTGTCGGCAAAGTCAGGCCCGTGCATGTGCATGTCCATGCCGTTCTTCACACTTTGCAGATAAGCATCTTCCAGGGTAGATGCCGTGCGGTGGCGTTCGTATACCTGTTCGATATCCATCCAGTCGCTGACGATGAATCCGTCAAATTTCCACCTGTCGCGCAGGATATCCTGCATCAGGTATTTGCTGGTATGGCAAGGCACACCGTTGAGTTCGTTGTGTGCCATCATAAAGGTGAAAGCTCCGGCATCCAGACAATCCCGGAAAGGGGGCAGGAATATTTCGTGCATCGTGCGGTCCGATATATCGCATGGAGCACCGTTGATGCCGTTGACCGGCTGACTGCCGCCGATGAAGTGTTTGGCACAGGCCAGTACTTTGTCTTCTCTGGTGAAGTCCTCTCCCTGCAAACCACGGACGGTGGCGGCTCCCATACGTCCTACCAGCAACGGATCTTCTCCGAATGTCTCTCCCACACGGCCCCACCGGGCATCGCGGGCCACTTCCACATTCGGTGTGAAAGCCCAGTGTGTACCCGTGGCGCGCATCTCCAGAGCGGTCTCCCGGGAAGCCTGTTCCACCAGTTGAGGCTTAAAGGTAGAGGCTTGCCCGATGGGAGTCGGGTAGAGCGTGGCTCCGCGGTAGAGTCCGTTGCCATGAATGGCGTCGATACCGATGAGTACGGGGATTTTCAGACGCGACTCCATGGCATACGATTGCAGCAGGTTGGCTTCTTCGTGGGTAACCACGTGCAGAAAAGAGCCTACCCTTCCTTGTCTGGTGAGTTCGATCAGTTGCGAAGAGTGCAGGTTGGGATAGAATCCCCGGGCATGGCTCTGTTTCATCTCCTCGAGCGTCATCTCTTTTTCGGCGGCTTTCATGTGTTCGATGCCTACATATTGTGCCATTTGGGCAACTTTTTCTTCGAGCGTCATGCGCTTCATCAGGTCATCTACCCTTTTCTCTACCGGCTGTTGCGGATCCAGGTAGAGGGGGGTGCCTCCTTCTGCGGCGCAGCCGGCCAGCAACATAAGCAAAAGGAGGGTTGTTGAATAGATCTTCATGAATTTCTTGTGGTATTAAATGTTGTTTGTTTGGGTGGTATCTGTAAGGAACCTGTTGCAAAAATAACCCACAGGGGATAATCAGGGGTATCTGTGTAGTTATAAAAGGTGCACAGGTGTTCATTCCGGGCTAAAAAAGAGGTTTTTGACAGATTGACAACATGCTAATGGAACCGGTGCTCACTGGCATATTTCTACCCCGTGGAAAGTATAGAAGGATATACGACAGGGAAATGAGAGTAGCGGATCAACAAGATGCTGCTGTCTGTGTAAATAAAGAAATAAAATGCAACAAAAATAGGTGAGGATCCGCTGTTTTTTGTTTGTCAGGAGAAAATAGCAGAAAGATGTAAGTTGAAAACCGGACATAGATCTACCCTGATCAGCGGGAAAATTCTCTTCTTCTGACAAATAAATGTCTTCCTCTTTTTGGCTTCAGGCAACCTATGCACAGAAAGCCAAGTAGACTGTGCACAGAATATATATAAACTGTGCACGGTTACCAGATAAACTATGCACAGTCTATTGGCAAGTATATGCATTATTCACCCTGTTTCCGGAAAAATATAAGATTATCCTGTATAATAATTCGTTTTAAGCGTAGGGTCGTTACCGGAAAGAAGGTAAAAAAGGCTTGTCAGATTTAGAGAAAATGTTGATTTGATAGCTATTTGTAAAGTAAATATGTGTATTTATGGATAAAATGTAAATTTGCTCAGAGAGAGAAAACTCTCATCAGGAGTCTTTCCGGGAATTTTACCCAAACAGATATGATTTTCCCTATTCTTTTTTAGAAAAATTCTCTTGGCTGAGATCTTTTTTTGAGGTTTTTTTGCACATACCCAAAGACGACTGACTGTTGCGGAGGGTAGCATAAAAATAAGGTACGATGAAAAAGCTATTCCAACGAATGGACCTACCTTGACTATCAGGAAGATCAATACGTAAACTATTCTTTATTCATTGTTTAACTTTACTATTCTTTAAATCATTTATTCTCTTCTCTTTCATGATCTCATCCGGGAGTCTGACTTCCGGATGAGGTGTTATGAGACATCCGTATCACAAAGAGATTGACGATGTACTGATTTACGAACCAACGGTTGACGCAATCCATCGAAGATCGGCGTAGCCAACCAGGCGGTCAGCAGAGCGATTTACGATGGAACTTACAGAAAGCATATGTTTGTAGATCCCTATACATATTATATGCAAACATAGGATACACCTGTTTATATCTCAGGGTATTGCCTGGGAATAGGTGTCACATAGGAAGGAACATCGCATAAACTGCAACAAATGGACCGATAGTATATCAAATTGTATGTTACCGGGATTTATAAGTTGGATCAGGGATGATTGGCTAAGATCAGCACTTCTCATCTACTTTCACGCTTTACTGCTCCGTGCCAGGTATTCCCGGGGCGATACCCCATAGAATTCCTTAAATACCCGGCTGAAGTACTTCGGATTGTCTATCCCTACCTGAAAGGCCACTTCCGTGACACTGTGCTTGCCCGACAGCAACAGGTTGGCTGCCCGCTTGAGCCGGATCATACGGATAAATTCCGTCGGAGCGTTGCCGGTCAGCTGGGTGATCTTGTTGTACAGCAGGGTACGGCTCAGGGCCAGTTCGCTGCACAACAGGGAGATGTTCAGTTCCGGATTGTCTATATGCTTTTCTATCAGAGCCAGTAGTTTTTCCATAAACTCATTGTCCGTCTTGTTGGAAAGCTCCAGCGCGTTGTCATTTTTCAGCTTATCCAGGCATTGCCGTTGCGCCGTGCGTTGCAGTTCGAAGATGTTCTCTAATTTACCTTTCAACACCTCCTTGTCAAACGGCTTTCGCATATAGTCTATGGCACCCGCGCGCAGCCCTTCCCGCACACTCTCTGTCTCTGTCACCCCGGTGAGCAGGAGTACCGGGATATGTGAACTCTTTACATTGCCTTTGATGCGCCTGCAGAGCTCGATGCCAGTCATTTCGGGCATCAGCAGGTCCGAGATGATCAGGTGAGGGCAGAAACGGTCGGTCTCTTCCAGTGCTTCTTTACCGTTGGCACAGGTCTGCACCTGATACTGATCCCGGAGACACATCATCAGGTAGCGTGACATTTCCGGATCGTCTTCCACAATGAGGATGCGGTGAATGTGTGACTCACCCTCTGCTGCTTCCGGGGGCTGAGGCGCGACTTGCTCTGTTTCCGTATGACGCACAGCCTCTTCGTAGTGCATGGGGAAGGAGAGGAAAAACTCCGTCCCTTCTCCCAGCTTGCTCCGCAGGGAGATCTTGCCCCGATGCAGGCTCACCAACGAAGCTACCAGCTTGAGGCCGATGCCACTGCCGATCTCTCCGGAGTTGATGGCATTGGCTGCCCGGAATACATGGCGGAAGATCATCCGCTGATCCCTGCCGGAGATGCCGATGCCTGTGTCGCGGACACGCAGATACCACTTGTGCGCATCGGCTGATGCCTCGATGCAGATACTTCCTCCGTAGGGAGTGTATTTGACCGCGTTCGAAAGCAGGTTGTCCAGAATCCGTGAGATCTTCTCTTTGTCGAACCAGATCTCCTGCCGCGCCGACTCATCGAACCGACATTCTACCCCAATGAACTTATGTCCGGCCACCAGCCGGAACGAGTCGATACGGTAGCGCAGGAAACTTTCGAGCGACTGGGCCGATACTACCAGTCGGCTGGCATGCAGAGAGATACGCTGGAAATCCAACAATTTCTCCACATAATGCGTCAGCTTCGAAGAGTGCGACAAGGCCATATCCAGCAACTGACCTGTCTTCCCCTCCGCAGGCAACTCCTGTTGCATGTCCCTGAGCGGAGCCTGGATCAGATTCAGCGGGGTTAGCAGGTCATGTGCTGTTGTGATGAAAAAGTCGATCTTACTCTCCGTAGCCCTTTTCTCCTGCCTTTTTTGTATCAGGTGATAGATATAGGCAAGAGCGATCAGGAAGAGCAGCAAATAGGCCATATACGCCGGATAACTTGCCCACCAGGGTTTGTCGATTGTCATCCGGATGCTTTTTTCCGGCTGTGCCACTCCATCTACCAGCGAGCGTACCCGGAAGGTATACTGTCCCGGCGGTACACGCGAATAGGAGACCCGGTCGATGGGGGTAGGGGGAGACCAGTTGAGGTCGTGACCCTCTAAGTAATAGGAATAAAGGGTTTTATGAGGCGACTGAAAGTTCGGAGTTGTGAAACGGAACGAAAAAAAAGTTGCGGTTATGAGCCAGCCGGATCCGCCCGGTATAGTAAATGGGATCTGTCAGTACCGTACCCGGCAGATCCGTATAGACCGGTTCGTTGAACAGATCGAAACGGTGGATCCAGACCTCATACGGATGGCTGTTCTCTGATTTGCGGATCTCTTCCGGACGAAAGAGGATAGCACCGTCCGGAGTGCCGAAAAGCATCTGTCCGTTGCGACACCTGTAGGCCGCTGAGGCACAGAACTGATTGGATGGCAGACCGTCTTGTGTGTCAAACGACTCTATCCGGCCGGTAGACAGGTTCAGTTTATTGAGTGCGTATTCCGTAGATATCCACAACTGCCCGCTGTCATCCGGTAGAGCTGCGTAGATATAGTCCGAAGATAGCCCTTCCCGGGTAGAGTAACAGCGGACGGAGTCGGTATCCATATCGTAGTAGTGCAGCCCGACGTTCTTTATATCGATCCAGTACCTGCCGTCTTCTATACGGTGAAGAGAGGTCACTGTCTTGGTAAAGCGTGTCGGACGTATTTCGCCGGTCTCTTTATTCAGGATAAAAAGCCCGTTGAACAAACCCATCAGCAGATATTCATCGCTGAGCCGGGCGAAGCAGTTCACTTTACTTACCTGATAAGAGGTTACTTTTCCGCTGCGGATATCGTATGAAGTCACATCGCCCATGATACCCCCAAACCACAGCAGATCCCTGTCGGAGAAGATGGAATAGATATAATTGGTGGCTAAGATGGAGGTAGACTCCCCTGCGGTATAATGTTCGTACCGGCCTGTGACACGGTCTATACAGGCGGCACCAAAAGCATATCCTCCGGCCCAGATCCTTCCCCGGGAGTCTTCACAGAGGGTAAGTATCACATCTCCCTTTTCCCGGGGAGAACTTTTACTGAAATAGTGCCTCCACTGTCCGGTTTGGCGGTTGAGGTGGCTTACACCGTTGTTGGTACCAAACCAGAGATCGCCCGCGGAATCTTCCAGCACGGCATTTACCACATTGTCTGCTATGCTTCCTGCATCGCCGACACGGTGGGTGAACCAGTTGAAGTTGAGTTTCGAAGAGTCCTGGAAAGAGACCCCTTCGTGATAGGTAGCCACCCACAGATTGGATTCTTTATCGACAAACAACCCCCGTACATTGTTGGAACAGATGTCAGAAGGGTTGTTCTCGTTATAAGTATAATGTGTATCAACTGTCAGGGTACGTCGGTCCAACAGATAGACCCCTTCCAGGTCTACTCCCACGGCGATCCTCTCCTCACTATAAAGTACAATGTCACGGATGGGACCCTGAATATCGAGCGACAGACAGATCGCCGGACTGTCTCCGTACAGGCCGGTAACGTAGAGCCCGCTGTCTAAAGTACCGATCACTACCTGTTGATGAACGGTGTCCGGAAAAGCGGTCAGTACTACCTTGTCGGGCAGGGTATGCGACAAGAGACGCATGGGCGCGTCTTCCGTATGTTCGAACAGATAGAGTCCGGTATGGGTCGAAAGATAATAATGGTCTCCCTGCCGGTTGAGGTGGTTTACTGCCAGATCTTCGGTCTCGGGTACCAGGTGTGCTTCTCCCTGAGTGGTATCTAAGATCAGTACACCGCGTGAGGTAGCCAGCCAGAGGGTCTGATCCGACTCAAACAGAATGTGATAGAGAATGATAGACGGATTGTTGAAAAAGTCACGTACCGAGTAGAGAATATCGAACCGGTCCGTACCTTCGTTGTAACGGAACAGCAATCCCGATTCGCTGAAGGCCCACAGCCGGCCGTCGGGCGACTGACAGAGGTAGTTCACCCCAATGGGATCGTAGCCGGCTCTCTGACTTCCCGGCAAGGGATAGTGAGTAAATTCTTTTCCGTCGAACCGATCCGCGCCCAGCTTTGTCGAGATCCAGATGTACCCGAAGTGATCTTGCCGCACAGAGAAGCACATACGGCTGCTGAGACCGTTCTTCTCGGTTAGTTGATGGAACAGGGAGGTAGAAGGATAGGCAGGAGATGCCAGGAACCATACAATTCCCAGAAGCAAAAGCAAGCGTGTCCGGTGTGTGTTCATAGTATGTCGTATATGCTGCAAATAGAAGGAAAGCCGGAAGCAGGGTCAAACAGGTTTGAACCATGCAAAAGCGCATCCTATATTTTGCAAATATAACTAATAAGGTTATTTGTGGAAGTCGGTCTGCCTGTTTTTAACTATAAGTCCGGTATACGGATTTTATCCGGTGGTATATCCTATCCAGGAACAGAGAGACCTAACCGGATACGAATATAGGGGCTTTTTTTCTATACAGAGGTGCAGAAAACTTCGGGAAAGGTAGACTTTTGGTCATTTAACGATTCATCAGGATGTACCGAAAGTCCGTGTGTACGTTGATAAAAGAACGGAGTGCCCGAAGGATGTAAATCTGAAAGTGGAACAAAGAAGGCGTACATAAAGAGATCGGGAACAGAAGAAATGATCATTTTGCCGGATTGCTCCGTTTGAAAAAGTTCTGAAAACACAGAAGAAAAACGGATCAAACCTTTGTCCCGAAGGAGAATTCCTTGTTTTTCAGGGGATCAGTTCTTCGATTTGTAAAATAAATCTTACTACCTTTGCCGTATCTTTGCGTCGCCTGTCTTTCCGCTGCTTTCAGACCTGTGTAATAGGGATAGTGACAGACGTGCCGGTGTGATATAGAAAAAGAAACAGATAGAAAAATAGTATAAGAAGTGATTTCCATAGAACAACTCAAAGTCGAGTTCAACGCTACTCCCCTGTTCAGGGAGGTATCTTACGTGATCCATGCCAAAGACCGTATTGCCTTAGTCGGTAAGAACGGGGCCGGGAAGTCTACCATGCTCAAGATCATTGCCGGGTTGCAGAGTCCGACCAGCGGCGTGGTAGCCGTACCCCGGGAGGTGACCATCGGCTACCTGCCTCAGGTAATGGTGCTGTCGGATCATCGTACCGTATTGGAGGAGGCTCAACTCGCTTTTGAACATATATTTGCCTTGCAGGCCTCTCTGGAGAAGATGAACCGGGAGTTGGCCGAGCGTACCGATTACGAAAGCGAATCGTATCACGAACTGATCGAGCGGTTTACCCGCGACAACGATCGCTTCCTGATGATGGGAGGCACCCATTTCCATGCCGAAATAGAGCGTACGCTAATGGGGCTGGGTTTTGTGCGGGAAGACTTCGGCCGTCCGACACGTGAGTTCAGCGGTGGCTGGCGGATGCGTATCGAACTGGCCAAACTGTTGCTGCGCAATCCCGACGTGCTGCTGCTGGACGAGCCCACCAACCACCTGGACATCGAGAGTATCCAGTGGCTCGAGAACTTTCTCTCTACCCGCGCCAACGCTGTAGTGCTGGTGAGCCACGACCGTGCCTTTATCAATAATGTAACCAACCGTACGATCGAGATCTCCTGCGGGCGCATCTATGACTATAAGGTGAAGTACGACGAGTTTGTCGAACTGCGTAAGGAACGCCGCGAACAGCAGCAACGTGCCTATGAGAACCAGCAGAAGCAGATACAGGATACCGAAGACTTTATCGAGCGTTTCCGTTACAAAGCTACCAAGGCCGTGCAGGTACAGAGCCGCATCAAG
Source organism: Bacteroides sp. (assembly GCA_020861095.1). Classification (GTDB taxonomy): domain Bacteria; phylum Bacteroidota; class Bacteroidia; order Bacteroidales; family Bacteroidaceae; genus Bacteroides. The sequence goes on along the minus strand of JAJBTC010000220.1, from coordinate 15,691 downwards.
CAACTGGAGAAGATCGAAAGGCTGGAGGTAGATGAAGAGGACAACAGTGCGTTGCGGCTGAAATTCCCGCCTGCTCCACGCAGCGGGAGCTATCCGGTGATCTGTGAACAGGTCGGAAAGAAGTATGGCGGGCAAGTCGTATTCAGCCATGTCGACCTCACCATTCACCGTGGAGAGAAGATCGCATTCGTGGGCAAGAACGGAGCCGGAAAGTCAACACTGGTCAAATGTATCATGCAGGAGATCGAACACAGTGGCAGGCTGACGCTGGGTCACAATGTAAAGATCGGCTATTTTGCACAGAATCAGGCACAATTGCTGGATGAGGATCTGACGGTATTTGATACCATCGACCGGGTAGCTACAGGGGATATCCGTACAAAGATACGAGATATACTGGGAGCCTTCATGTTCGGGGGAGAGGCTTCGGACAAGAAGGTGAAAGTGCTTTCCGGAGGAGAACGCAGCCGCCTGGCTATGATCCGGTTGCTGCTCGAACCGGTCAACCTGCTTATCCTGGATGAGCCCACCAATCACCTCGATATGCGCTCGAAAGATGTATTGAAAGACGCGATCCGCGCGTTCGACGGTACTGCCATTGTGGTGAGCCACGACCGTGATTTCTTAGATGGACTGGTAGATAAAGTCTATGAATTCGGTGGTGGGCAGGTGCGTGAACACCTGGGAGGCATCTATGACTTCCTGCGGAAAAAGCAGATAGACAACCTCAACGAACTGCACAGATCTCCGACTGTGGCCTCTTCCGGTAGTCCTGTCGCTGGAGAAGAGACCAAAGCATCTGCCGGAAAGCTTTCTTACGAAGCCCGGAAAGAGTTGCAGAAGAAACGGAAGAAACTGGAAAAGGCCGTGGCCGATTGTGAAGCAGGTATTGAGCAGACCGAATCGGCTATCGCTATCCTGGAAGCACAGATGGCTACTCCCGAAGGTGCATCGGACATGAGTCTGTTCGAACGGCATCAGAAACTGCGTCAACAGCTTGACAAGCTGGTAGAAGAGTGGGAAGCGGCTTCTCTGGAACTGGACGAAGCCAAAGAAAATGAATAGAGTAGGGACGGAGTAGCTCCTTCGTGATGACACCTTATTTCATTATTTAAATGAAGGTACGTTTACGAAGAGCCATCCGGAAACTATGGATGTGTGATTCTTTTCGTAACTCAGTCCATATAGATAATTCTTTGGTTCGTATTCGTTTGGAATAAAATAGGTGTAATCTAAATCGTAAATCGTCAATTTGTAAATCGTAAATAATATGAAGTGGATCCATTATGTAACTTTTCTTGCCGCTGGTATGGCAATTACCGGCTGTAAATCAAAAACAGAAGTACCCCTCACAGCCGGTATCCGGTTGGAGAACCTCGACACCTCGGTACCACCCGGTACCAGTTTCTATGAATATGCCTGTGGAGGCTGGATGAAAAATCATCCGCTTACCAATGAATATGCGCGCTTCGGCTCGTTTGACATGCTGGCGGAAAACAACCGTGAACAACTGCAGGAGCTGATCGAAGAACTGGCAGAGGAGCAACATCCCCAGGGCAGTATTCCCCAGAAAGTCGGTGATCTGTATCGTATAGCTATGGATAGTGTGACACTCAACCGGGAAGGAACCGGACCTATCCGTGCAGGGCTGGCGCAACTGGCCGGTATACAGAGTGTATCCGAGATCTATCCCCTCATCGCACGTATGCAGAGGGACGGTCTCTCTCCCTATTTCGGCATATCCGTAGGAGCCGATCAGACCAACAGTACAATGAATCTGGTAAGGATCTCCCAGGGTGGATTGGGCATGGCCGAGCGCGACTATTATCTCTCAGACGATGCCTCTATCCGGCAGATCCGGGAAAAATACCAGGGATATATAGAAGAAATGTTCCGCCTGGCAGGTTTCAGCGATGCCGACGCCAAAGGAGCAGTGAAAGCCGTGATGGGCATAGAGACCCGGCTGGCCCGTGCAGCCCGTTCGCGGGTAGAACTGCGTGATCCGCATGCCAACTACAACAAGCAGGAAGTGGCTACCCTGAAAGAGAACGTCGCAGGCTTTGACTGGGACGCTTATCTGGCAGCAGTGGGACTGGCCGATCTGAAAGAGATCAATGTAGGACAACCTGCTTCCATACAAGAGGTGGCTTCCATCCTGCGTACGGTGCCGCTGGCCGATCAGATCGCTTACCTGCAATGGCGACTGATCAACGGTGCTTCCTCTTACCTGAGTGATGCGTTCGTGGCACAGAACTTTGAATTTTACGACAAGACCATGTCGGGCAAACAAGAAATAAGCCCCCGTTGGAAACGCGCGGTAGCCACCGTAGACCGTGCACTGGGCGAAGCAGTAGGACAGATGTATGTAGAGAGATACTTCCCTGCCACAGCCAAAGAACGGATGGAGAAGCTGGTGGAGAACCTGCAGCAGGCATTGGGCGAGCGGATCGACGATCTCGACTGGATGAGCCGCGATACCAAAGAGAAAGCCCATGAGAAACTCTCTTCTTTCCATGTGAAGATCGGATATCCGGACACATGGAAAGATTATTCTACCCTGGAGATCAAAGACGACTCTTACTGGGACAATGTACGCCGGGCGCGCAACTGGGCTTTTGCGGAAATGATCGCTAAGGCCGGAAAACCGGTGGACCGCGACGAATGGTTCATGACGCCGCAGACCGTAAATGCGTATTACAACCCCACTACCAATGAGATCTGCTTCCCGGCAGGTATCCTGCAATATCCGTTCTTCGACATGGAGGCGGATGATGCCTTCAACTACGGCGCGATCGGTGTAGTGATCGGTCATGAGATGACGCACGGTTTCGACGACCAGGGACGGAAGTATGACAAAGAGGGCAACCTGAGAGACTGGTGGACCGAAGAAGATGCGAAAAAGTTTGAAGAACGCGCCGGGGTCATGGTCGCCTTCTTCGACAGCATCCAGGTGCTTCCCGATGTATATGCCAACGGCAACCTGACCCTGGGGGAGAACATTGCCGACTACGGCGGTATACAGGTTTCTTATCAGGCGTTCCGGAATGCAACCCGGCACAACGAGCTGCCCGAGAAAGACGGTTTTACTCCTGAGCAACGTTTCTTCCTGGCTTATGCCAATGTGTGGGCCGGAAATGTGCGTGACGAAGAGATCCTGCGACGCACCAAAACCGATCCTCATTCCCTGGGACGCTGGAGGGTAGACGGTATCCTGCCTCACATCGGGGCCTGGTACGAAGCCTTCGGCATTACCGGACAGGATCCTTTGTTTCTTCCCGTGGAAGAAAGGGTACATATCTGGTAACCGTACCTGTATATAATTCTTTACGGATAAGATAAAAAAGCCGGACTTTACGCAAAAGTCCGGCTTTTTTTATCATTATTTCATACCTTATTTATTACGCGTGTAAAACAATATTTTGTAACTTTGCGCATCAAATACTTAATATGCAATTAAATGTCTGACGCAAAAAGAATAAAAACCGCTCTTGTATCGGTTTACCATAAAGAAGGATTGGACGAGATCATCACCAAATTGCACCAGGAGGGTGTTGAGTTTTTATCAACAGGAGGTACTCGTCAGTTTATTGAATCACTGGGCTACCCCTGTAAAGCAGTAGAAGATCTGACTTCATATCCGTCTATCCTGGGCGGCAGAGTGAAAACATTGCACCCTAAAGTATTTGGTGGTATCCTTTGCCGCCGTGGTCTGGAGCAGGACATGCAACAGATCGAAAAATACGAGATCCCACCCATTGACCTGGTGATCGTGGATCTCTATCCTTTCGAGGCCACCGTAGCGTCGGGCGCGGACGAGGCCTCTGTCATCGAAAAAATAGACATCGGCGGTATCTCGCTGATACGCGCGGCTGCGAAGAACTTCAAAGACGTAGTGATCGTGGCTTCACAACACCAATACAAGCCCCTGCTGGATATGCTGATGGAGCATGGGGCCAGTTCTTCTCTGGAAGAACGTCGCTGGATGGCGAAGGAGGCTTTTGCCGTATCTTCCCACTACGATTCGGCGATTTTCAATTACTTCGACTCCGAAGACGGATCGGCCTTCCGTATGTCGGAAAATGACCAGAAAGCGCTCCGCTACGGAGAGAATCCTCACCAGAAAGGCTATTTCTACGGCAACCTCGATGCCATCTTCGACCAGATCCACGGGAAAGAGATCTCGTACAACAACCTGCTCGATATCCATGCGGCGGTAGAGCTGATCGATGAATTTGAAGACATTACTTTCGCTATCCTGAAACACAACAACGCCTGCGGACTCGCTTCACGCGACAATGTACTGGATGCCTGGAAAGACGCGCTCGCCGGAGATCCGGTATCGGCATTCGGCGGGGTATTGGTAACCAATGCGGTGATTGACAAAGAGACTGCGGAAGAGATCCATAAGATATTTTTTGAGGTGATCATCGCTCCCGACTACGATGTGGATGCCCTTGAGATCCTCGGACAGAAGAAGAACCGGATCATTCTGGTACGTAAAGAGAACCGGATGCCCCGGAAACAATACCGTTCGTTGCTGAACGGTGTGTTGGTGCAGGAACGCGACCTCCATATCGAGACACTCGCCGACCTGAAAGTGGTGACCGAAAAGGCTCCTACTCCGGAAGAAGCGGACGATCTGCTTTTTGCCAACAAGATTGTAAAGAACAGCAAGTCCAACGCGATCGTACTGGCCAAAGACCGGCAGCTGCTTGCCAGTGGGGTTGGTCAGACCTCACGGGTAGATGCCCTGAAACAGGCGATCGGGAAAGCGAAAGCTTTCGGATTTGATCTGCAGGGTGCGGTCATGGCTTCGGATGCATTCTTCCCTTTCCCCGATTGCGTGGAAATCGCGGATCAGGCGGGTATCACCTCTGTGATACAGCCGGGAGGTTCGGTAAGGGACGAACTTTCGTTTGCCTATTGTAACGAACACGGTATGTCCATGGTGACTACCGGCATACGTCATTTCAAACATTAATTTATCACATATAGAGTGCCCGCATACTGTCATACTGTCGGGCATTCATTACACAGGAACAAATTATGGGATTATTCTCTTTTACACAGGAACTCGCAATTGACCTTGGTACAGCGAATACCATCATCATATCCAATGGGAAGATCGTCGTGGACGAACCTTCCGTTGTTGCACTTGACCGTCGCACAAATAAGATGATCGCAGTGGGAGACAAGGCCAAAATGATGCACGAGAAAACTCACGAAGACATTCGTACCATCCGTCCGCTGCGTGATGGAGTGATCGCAGACTTCTATGCCTGCGAACAGATGATGCGCGGACTCATCAAGATGGTAAATACCCGCAGCCATCTCTTTTCACCTTCTTTGCGGATGGTGATCGGTGTACCCTCGGGAAGTACGGAAGTGGAACTCCGTGCCGTACGTGACTCGGCCGAGCATGCCAACGGACGCGATGTATACATGATCTTTGAACCCATGGCAGCAGCTATCGGTATCGGGATTGATGTGGAAGCTCCGGAAGGAAACATGATCGTGGATATAGGTGGTGGATCTACGGAGATCGCTGTGATCTCCTTAGGAGGGATCGTATCCAACAATTCGATCCGTATCGCAGGGGACGATCTGACAGCGGATATCCAGGAATACATGAGCCGGCAGCACAATGTGAAGGTCAGCGAACGTATGGCCGAACGTATCAAGATCAATGTAGGAGCTGCTCTTACTGAACTGGGTGAGGATGCTCCCGAAGATTATATTGTACACGGACCCAACCGTGTTACTGCTTTGCCTATGGAGGTGCCTGTATGTTATCAGGAAATTGCGCACTGTCTGGAAAAGTCCATTTCCAAGATCGAAACAGCTATCCTGAGCGCGTTGGAAAATACACCTCCCGAACTGTATACCGATATTGTGCACAACAGTATATACCTGGCCGGAGGTGGGGCCTTGCTGCGCGGACTTGACAAACGTCTGACCGACAAAATTAATATTCCTTTCCATATCGCGGAAGATCCGCTGCACGCGGTGGCTAAGGGAATTGGGGTGGCATTGAAGAATGTAGATCGCTTCTCCTTCCTGAAGAGATAAGCAGCAGCGGGTTCTCTTTATTTTTTTACATACGATAGGGGACGTTGTCCGGCCCGGCCAGACAACGATCCGGTGCATGTTAGGGTAATAGTGTATGCGGAATTTACTTAACTTTCTGATCAGATACAACTACTGGTTCCTCTTCATTTTGCTGGAGGTAGCCAGTTTTGTTTTGTTGTTTCGCTTCAACAGGTATCAGCAAAGCGTATTCTTTACTTCGGCCAATGTGGTAGCGGGAAGCGTATATGAAGTATCCGGAGGCATCTCGTCCTATTTTCACCTGAAATCTCTCAATGACGACCTGCTCAGTCGCAACATGTTGCTGGAACAACAGAATGCCAATCTCCGCAATGCCCTGAATGATATGTATATCGACTCTGCACAGATCAACAGCATACAGATGGCTCCGAATGCCGACTATGAACTTTATAAAGCAAAAGTGATCAACAACCGGGTAACACAGATCGACAACTACATCACCCTGGACAAAGGATCTGCCGACGGCATCCGTCCGGAAATGGGAGTGGTCGATGCCAATGGAGTGGTAGGGATCGTATACAAAACTTCTGCTCACTATTCGGTAGTGATCTCCGTACTCAACAGTAAATTCATTATCTATTCCAAGGTACTGGGCAGTGACTATTACGGAGAACTCAAATGGAAACATGGAGATTCGCGCTATGCCTACCTGGAACTACCCAGGCACGCGGCGTTCAATCTGGGAGATACGGTCGTGACCAATGGGTTTTCCAGTGCTTTCCCGGAAGGAGTGATGGTAGGGACCGTGGAAGATGTGGCAGACTCGCCCGACGGCATGTTTTTTATGCTGAAGGTCAAACTTTCCACTGATTTCAGTAAAGTGAGTAACGTGAGGATCATCGCCCGGAAAGGACAGCAGGAACAACGGGAACTGGAAAGAGGGATCATGCCCTAAAGAAAAGGAAGTGGGAGCAGACCGGCCGGCAGATCCGGAGATCTCGGCGAAACATCGTCGTCCGGTCAGCGGTCAACGTATTTAAAATTAAAACAGGCTCTGATGTTAATGAGTTATATACAGAAAATAGGATGGTTTGTGGGGTTGGTACTGTTGCAGGTACTTATTCTGAATAATGTGCATATCGCCGGATATGCCACTCCCTTCCTCTATATTTATCTGCTGCTCAAATTCGAATCGACTGTCTCACGCAACGAGTTGATGTTGTGGGCTTTTTCTCTGGGACTGATCATTGATATATTCTCCAATACATCCGGTATGAATGCGGCGGCAGCAGTTTTTCTGGCTTTTATGCGACCCCTGTTGTTGCGCGTGTTCATGACGCGCGACGCGGAGATCTTTGTGCCGGGTATCCACAGCATGGGCTTCAGCTCTTTTCTGAAATACCTGCTTGCAGGGGTGTTGCTGCATCACATTTTTCTCATCAGTCTGGAATTCTTTTCGTTTGCCAGTCTCGGCATCGTATTGATCCGGATCATAGCCAGTACCCTGCTGACTACGGTTTGTTTATTGGCTCTTGAGGGAATAAGGAGGTAAGGATGGCAAAAGATTATTCTCTGGATACCAGACGTTTTGTGATCGCCGGAGTAGCCATCGGCATTGTCCTGATCTATATCATCCGTCTGTTCGTATTGCAGATTATGACCGATGATTACAAACGCAACGCAGACAGTAATGCCTTTCTGCGCAAAACCCAGTATCCTGCCCGCGGAGCTATTTATGATCGCAACGGCACCTTACTTGTATTCAATCAGCCAGCCTATGACATCACCATTGTTCCCAGAGAAATAGAATATCTGGATACGCTCGATCTGTGTCGTACCTTGAACATTACCCGTGACTATTTCGATAAGCGGATGGAAGACATCCGTGACCGCAGGCAGAACCCCGGATACTCCCGCTATACGCATCAGCTGTTCATGAGCCAGCTTTCGGCCGAAGAAAGTGGGATGTTCCAGGAGAAACTGTTCAAATTTCCCGGCTTCTATATCCAGCGACGCACCATACGCCAATATGCCTATAACTCAGCTGCTCATGCCCTGGGGGATATCGGAGAGGTATCCATGCGTGACATCGAAGCCGACGACTATTACGTAAGAGGCGATTACATCGGCAAGCAGGGAGTAGAGCGTTCCTACGAGCAATACCTGCGCGGTGAGAAAGGGGTGGAGATACTGCTGCGGGATGCCCACGGACGTATTCAGGGCAAATATATGGACGGAGCGTTGGACAAGAGCCCCGTACCCGGAAAGAACCTGACCCTGAGTATTGACATCGAACTGCAGCTACTTGCCGAGAAGTTGATGGAGAATAAACTGGGCAGCATTGTGGCAATTGAACCCAAGACCGGAGAGATCTTGTGTCTGGTATCTGCCCCGACATTCGATCCTTCCATCATGATCGGTCGTCAGCGCGGACGCAACCATCAGGAACTGGAGCGCGATCCCAAAACTCCTCTTTTCAACCGGGCACTGATGGCCTCCTATCCACCGGGGTCTACCTTTAAGACGGCACAGGGGCTTACTTTCCTGCAGGAAGGGATTGTAGATCTGCATACCACTTTCCCCTGCTATCACGGTTTTGTGGTACCGGGGTTACGGGTAGGCTGCCACCCTCACGGCTCGCCCATTTCATTTATTCCCTCTTTATCTACCTCCTGCAATTCGTACTATTGCTGGGGACTCTACCGGATGATCGATAACAAGAAGTACGGCTCTTCCGCGCAGGCACTCACGGTATGGAAAGATCACATGGTATCTATGGGATTCGGATATGCGTTGGGGGTAGACCTTCCGGGCGAAAAACGCGGATTGATCCCCAATTCCTCTTTCTATGACAAGATACATGGAGAGAAACGTTGGGGAGGACTTCGTATCATTCATACAGCCATCGGGCAGGGAGAAATTCTTCTCACACCTGTGCAAATGGCGAATCTGGCAGCTACCATTGCCAACCGGGGCCACTTCATAACCCCTCATATCGTCAAAGAAATACAGGACAACGAACTGGATAGTATGTACCGCTTTCCCCGCTATACAACGATCGATCCGCACCATTACGATGCGGTGGTCGAAGGAATGCGCGGAGCAGTAGTCGGAAGCCCGTATGGTGCCACCTGCCGCCGGGCCAATCTGCCCGATATAGCGGTGTGCGGCAAGACCGGTACGGCGCAGAACCGCGGGAAAGACCATTCGATCTTTATGGGCTTCGCTCCGATGGAAGAGCCGGAGATCGCGATCGCCGTATATGTAGAAAACGGTGGCTTCGGGGCAACCTGGGCCGTACCTATCGGCGCGTTGCTCATTGAGCAATACCTCAAAGGTAAAGTAGCGCCCGAACGCTCCTACCTGATCAATGATATAAGTAAAGCAAATCTGATTCCTTATGAGCTCCAGAAACGTTAGCCTTTGGAAATCTATCGACTGGGTCACGATCGGTATCTACCTGATACTGGTGATTATCGGTTGGTTCACCGTATGCGGTGCCAGTTACGATTACGGCGACCGGGATTTCCTCGATTTCTCTACCCGCGCCGGCAAGCAGTTTGTCTGGATCGTCTGCTCGTTCGGACTGGCCTTTGTACTGGTGATGCTGGAGGATAGTCTGTATGATATGTTTTCCTACTTTATCTATATCGGTATGATGATCCTGCTGCTCGTCACGATATGTATTGCCCCGGATATAAAAGGTTCGCGTTCGTGGCTCCCTCTGGGGCCGGTCAACCTGCAACCGGCAGAGTTTGCCAAATTCGCTACGGCACTTGCCCTCGCCAAATACATGAGTGGCTATTCATTCAGTATGAAGAAAATGAAAGATGCGGTAGCAGTAGTCTGTATGATCCTGCTTCCCATGGTACTTATTATCTGTCAGCGGGAGACAGGTTCGGCCCTGGTATACTCAGCCTTTTTTCTCATGCTTTATCGCGAAGGGATGCCCGGAGTTGTACTGTTTTCTGCCGTTTGCGCCGTACTCTATTTTGTAGTGGGCATCCGTTTCGATGAGGTTTATATAGCCGATACACCCACTCCCATCGGGGAGTTTACCGTGTTGTGCCTGATCCTTCTTTTCTCCGCAGGTATGGTCTGGATCTATCGGCGCAACAAAACAGCTGCCCGTCATATCATCACAGGATCTGTGGCAGTAAGTATAATTGCCTATATGATATCCGAATACGTCTCTCCTTTCAACCTGGCCTGGGTGCAGCTGGCACTTTGCCTGCTGGTCATTGGCTATCTGATCTGGCTATCCGTCAGTGAACGAGTCACCTCTTACCTGCTTATCGGACTGTTTGCCCTGGGGTCTGTGGGATTTTTCTACTCCAGCGATTATGTCTTTGATAACATCCTGGAAGCTCACCAGCAAGCACGCATCAAAGTACTGCTGGGAATGGAAGAAGACCTTGCCGGCGCCGGATACAATGTGAATCAATCCAAGATTGCTATCGGGTCGGGAGGATGGCTGGGGAAAGGATTTCTCAATGGAACTCAGACCAAACTCAAATATGTACCGGAACAGGATACCGATTTTATATTCTGTACCATTGGCGAAGAACAGGGATTTGTGGGCTCCAGTGTGGTTTTGTTGCTGTTCCTGGGCTTGATCCTGAGATTGATCCAGATGTCCGAACGGCAACCGACCACGTTTGGGCGGGTCTATGGCTATTCTGTGGTCAGTATCTTTCTGTTCCACATCTTTATAAATATAGGTATGGTGCTGGGGGTAACCCCCGTGATCGGTATTCCGCTGCCCTTCTTCAGTTACGGGGGCTCTTCCCTCTGGGGTTTCACGATCCTGCTTTTTGTCTTTCTGAGAATTGATGCGGCCCGTGTGCGCCGCTTCTGAGAAGAACGGAAAGATTTAGATGGGAGTATTCCCCATCGTAAATAGTAAATCCGTAAATCGTAGGTATTTTCATGGATACGCCAGACGTATCCCCACATCCTGGATCCCTTCTAATTCTTCGGTACGCATATCATGTGTCACGCGTATGGTATAGGTTCCCGGGCGGGCTATATATACATTGCCTAAGGAGCTGCCGGAAGTATACAAACTGCCCCATCCTGTACCTTTCCATTGCCCCTCCTTATCCGTCAGCATAAAATCAGCTTTCTGGTTGACCCACCGGGTGGTATCCGCGAAGTTAGAAGCGATATTCAATGTAAGGTTCTGGAAAGGATACGTATTCCGGTTACGCACTTCGGCCGTCAGTGCCAGGGTAACAGCCGAATCGCCGATCTCCACTTCATACACCAGTGTATCGGACGGAGTCCATCTTCTGGCCGGTACCGGTTGATAGGTATGGTATACGATCCTTTCGCCACATGCCTGTAACAAACAGGTAGCGAAAAAGATCGAAAGGAAACAGATACTATTCCTGAGGCCGTTTGTCATCTTTGCTCGGTTGGTCAGAACGACGTGGTTTTTCCTGGCGGCGGGGTTGTTGGTTTCTGGGACGTTCGCTCCGTGAGCGGTTCTCATTCCCCCCCTGTCCGGGATGGCCATTCCCCTGTCTGTTCGGGCGCTGTCCGTTCCCATTCCCATTTCCCTTCTTTGGAGGATTTCCTCTGTTGGGTTGATGAGAAGGATGAGGCGAAGCAACCGTTTGTCCGTTTGTACCGGCTTGCGGAGTTTTCTTCTTTTTCTTTTTATTATTCCGTTACCCTCCTTCATTTCCGCCTCTGCGCTTGTCGAAACGTGTCAGGCTTTCCTGTTCCACCAAGTCTACCGTGCGTTTAGGCTCTATGCGTTCCTGCTCTTCATGTAAACTGTCCGGTTTGATACCTTTGCGGTTGAGACCGATGATCTCAAATGCTCTCTTTCCGCTGATGGTCACGGTATTGGCACCAAAATTCTTATCCGTGGAATAAGTGATCTGATTGCTCAGGATATCCGATTTGAAGAAATAGTAAGTCGCGTCCTGTGTCAGCAACTCAATTTCCCTCGAAGGCAGTCTCTTCTGCGCCTCTACGTAGCAATCCACTTCATAGTTGAGGCAACATTTCAGTTTGGCACACTGGCCAGCCAGTTTCTGTGGGTTCAATGAAATATCCTGGTAGCGGGCGGCACTGGTAGATACGGAAATGAAACTTGTCATCCACGTGGCGCAGCAAAGTTCACGGCCACACGGACCGATACCACCGATGCGTCCGGCTTCCTGGCGGGCACCGATCTGCTTCATCTCAATGCGTACCCGGAAGGCCTCGGCAAGTACCTTGATCAGTTGGCGGAAGTCTACCCGTTCGTCAGCAATGTAATAGAAGATCGCTTTGTTGCCGTCTCCCTGGTATTCCACGTCTCCGATCTTCATATTCAGATTCAGGTTGGTTGCGATCTGGCGCGCACGGATCATGGTAGCATGTTCCTTCCCTTTAGCTTCATTGAACTTATCCATATCTACCGGCTTTGCCTTCCGGTAGATACGTTTGATCTCCGTCTCCGGTTTGTAATGGGATCTTTTCATTTGCAACGGAACCAACCTCCCTGTAAGGGTCACTGTGCCGATATCATGTCCCGGTGTGGCTTCTACGGCAACCACGTCTCCTTTCTCCAATTTCAGTTTGTTGCTGTTGCGGTAATATCCTTTGCGTGTATTCTTGAATTGCACCTCTACCAGATCGCTTTCCTCAGCATTGCCGGGAATATCCGCCAGCCAATCGTAGGTATTCAGCTTTGTATTCTGGCGTGAGCAACTTTTGCAACAAAGCCCTCCGCTTCCATTATGTAATTTGTATTCCATGATATATCTGTATTATGCTTTCAATAGTACGATCATCTTCAGAGCGAAATCGAAAAATACCATTTTAGCGTTCACATTCTGTTCTATATGTAATTGAGCTTCCGTCAATTCGTGCATGATCCCCTGCACATTCCGCTCGTTGACAAAAGGGGCGAACCGGGAGGCAAACTTTGCTTCGTCGGGAGTGATGTAAGAAAGTTCCCTGCGTTGGAAATTATAAATAAAATTTTCCCGGATCATACGTTGGCAATAAAGCAGGAAATTCTTTTGTCGCTCTCGTCCCAGTCCGGCTACCTGTTCGCTCCATAGCTTCATTTCTTTGATCTTGCGTTGGTAAGACAGACGCATCAGGTTGACAAACAGCTCGAAATAAAGTTGAGTCTCTTTGTTGAGATGGATCGTTTCCAGTGCCTGGATAAAGTTACCGTTGGCAAGGTGAGCAATGGAATCCGCGTCTGACTCCGCAATCCCGTATTTCTGTTGTAATTCCCTGGCGATCTCCTCTTTGGCGATCTTTTGTATGTTGAAGCGTTGCGTACGGCTCAGGATTGTGGTCAGTATCATTTCCGGATTTTCCGAGATCAACAGAAATACAGTCTTCTCCGGTGGCTCTTCCAGCAATTTCAGCAATTTGTTCGCACACACCGGATGTAGCTTTTCCGGAAGCCAGATCACGGTGATCTTATATCCCCCTTCACTGGATTTGAGACTGAGTTTCCGTACGATCTCCTCACTCTCTTTGGCATAGATAATAGCTTGCCCGTTTTCTGTTCCCATCTCCGCCAGCCAGTGGTTGAGGTTGAAGTAGGGGTTGTGGAGCACCATCTTTCTCCAGTCTGCCAGGTAATCGTCACAAACCTCCTTTTTCCCTTTCGGACTTTTCACGATCGGGAAAACAAAATGCAGATCCGGGTGTACCAGTTTATTGAATTTTACGCAGGACGGACAGGTGCCACAGGCATCCTCCCCCGATCGGTTGGTGCAGAACAGATATCGTGCGTATGCCAGGGCAAGCGGTAATTTTCCCGTACCTTCCGGTCCGCAGATAAGCATAGCATGCGGGATACGCTCTTCACGCACTCCCTGGATCAGCCGCAGTATGGCATTTCTCTGCCCGATAATCTCTCTGAAGTACATACTCAATAGATGATTTTCGCGATTTCCCGTATACTGTCTACTGCGGCTACAGAGTAAAAATGGATGCTGGGCACTCCGTGAGCTATCAGCTCTTTGCATTGAGCCACGCACCATTCAATCCCTACCTGCTGTGCTTCTTTGTCAGTTTTACATGTAAGCACCTCTTTCGTGAGTTCCTCGGGAAGATCTGTCCGGAATGTCTTGGGAAGCATACTCAAATGTGCCAATCGTTTGAACGGTTTGATCCCTGGAATAATGGGAATATCAATACCCTCTTTACGTACCTTTTCCACAAAGTCAAAATACTTTTTATTGTCATAGAAAAGTTGGGTCACAGCATATTCGGCACCAGCTTCTACTTTCTTTTTGAGCCAGTAAATATCGGATTCCAGATTCGGAGCTTCTTCGTGTCTTTCCGGGTAACAAGCCACGCCGTATGAAAAAGGGGTAGCAGTAACCTTCATTTCCGATCCGTCTACAAAGATACCTTTGTTGAATTGATTGATCTGTTCCTGTAGCTCGATAGCATGGTGATAGCCATTTTCCTCAGGAGTGAATACAGACTCATGCCTGGCTTTATCTCCACGGAGCACCAGCAGATCGGTAATACCCAGAAATTGAAGATCCAGTAATACATACTCTGTCTCTTCACGGGTAAATCCACTGCAAAGCAGGTGAGGCACGACTTTTATGTTGTATTTGTTCTGAATCGCCGCGGCCACAGCTACAGTTCCGGGCCGTCTTCTTAACTTGTCGCGCTGGAAAAGTCCGTTGCCCAGGTCTCTGTATACATGTTCACTACGGTGGGTGGTAATGTTTATATATTGTGGGTCGAACTCTCTCAGATCCTCAATGGTCTGATACACCTTATCAATCCCTGTACCCTTCAGAGGAGGCAATATCTCGTATGAAAAAGCTGTTTTTTTGTTTTTATTTATAAGATCAATTACTTTCATTTTTCCAAATTCTTAAGCTAACCCTTATCGCTTCTATATATAATGTGGCAAAATTACGAAAAAAAGTGGATTATCTTTTTCTTTCGCAGGCTTCTTTCGTCGCGAATACCCGGAAAGAGGGAGTTTCGCCCAGGAGCATCGATCCTTTTTCAGAGATCACACAGACCTGCTGTACAGTTTTATTTTTTCTTTTCTCTGACGGGTTCAAAGAAATATCAAACTCTCCATACGTATCATTCTCCGTACTTCCCGGTTTATTTACCGGTTTTGAGCTTGTTCAGTAGCTTTCCGGAGACAAATGAACCCCTGCCTTATATGGCATTTGCTATTGAAAGAACACCAATTACCCCCGGATGAAATAAACCATTACACCCGGGTCTAATTAGCCATTACACCCGGGTCTAATTAGCTATTACATCCGGGTGTAATGAATACTTGGATTACGGCAGAAAGAGGCTTTTACGGAAAGAAACTGTAGATAACCCTGATGAAAACCCTGCGTCAGTCAGGGAGAACCAGGAATATCTATAGCGCATCAGATGTATGGCAAGGAAATAAACTCTAATCTGTTATTCCTATTTGGATGAGTACACCCTGTATACATGTAAATAGGATTGAGATGTGCATCTGTTTGAAATGGGTCGTGGATGGTTTTGTGCCTTCTCCTTTTCCTATTGTTTATATTATAATGTGTATTGTTTTTTTGTTTGTTGTTGTGTTATGATATAGTTATTTAGTTAATTGTTTGTGTTCAGTAGTTTAGTTATTACATTGTTATTTTGTTGTTAGAAATAGTCA
>JAJBTC010000113.1 GCA_020861095.1 Bacteroides sp. | reverse complement strand
AACCGGGGACACAAGGATTTTCAGTCCTTTGCTCTACCAACTGAGCTATGGCACCGCTTGTTTGCGGATGCAAAGGTAATGAAACTTTTTAAATGTGCAACAGACCGGCCCTAAAAAATGATGATTCATAGAGGCCGGATCTGCTCCGGAAAAGCCTGTAAAGAGTGATTACTCAGAAACACAATAGATCTCACCGGAAATCTACGAAGGTAATTATTCCACGGATTGCTCCTGCAAAGGATTCCATCCCTGTGCTTTGAGTGTAAATTCCTGACCGTCGCGGGTGATCAGGGCGCAGCCCATCTGTTCCTGGGTAATATGTCCGATGAGGCGGATGCCCTCCATCTGAGATACTTTTTCGTGATCCGCAATAGGTACGGTGAAAAGCAGTTCGTAGTCTTCTCCGCCATTCATTGCACACGTGGTGAGGTTCATATTGAATTCTTCGGCCATCACCGCTGTCTGGTAGTCAATCGGAATATGCTCTTCATACACCCGGCAACCTACGTGGCTCTGGGTACATATATGGAGCAGTTCCGAGGAAAGGCCGTCGGAAATATCGATCATGGAGGTAGGGTGGATGCCAGCCTCGGCCAGACGCTGGATGATATCGCGTCGGGCTTCGGGTTTGAGCTGGCGTTCCAGCAGATATTCCTTGCCGGAGAAGTCGGGCTGCGCTTCTTCCTCTCCCTTGAATACCGCTTTTTCCCGTTCGAGGAGTTGAAGCCCCATATAGGCTGCCCCAAGGTCACCGCTGACACAGATCAGGTTTGTGTCCCGGGCACCGTTGCGATAGACGATCTGCTTCTCTGCTGCTTCCCCTACGCAGGTGATGCTGATGGTAAATCCGGTAAGAGAAGAGGTGGTATCTCCTCCCACAATATCCACCTGATGCTTTTCACAGGCCAGGCGCAGACCGGAATAGAACGCTTCGATATCTTCTACACTGAATCGCCTGGAAACTGCCAGAGACACAGCGATCTGCCGGGGCATCCCGTTCATGGCGTAGATATCGGAAAAATTCACCATAGCCGCTTTGTAGCCCAGATGTTTCAGAGGTACATACATGAGATCAAAATGCACCCCCTCCATCAGCAGGTCGGTAGTGATCAGAACTTTATGGTCGGGGTAAGAAAGTACGGCGGCATCATCGCCCACTCCGTACAGGCTGGAAGGGTTTTGTAGGTGAATATCATCCGTCAGCCGACGGATCAGACCGAATTCTCCCAAAGAAGCAATTTCTGTTCGCATACGTTTTTATATTCTATAATCATAAATTTACGATGTACAGATGTACGATGTACGACTGGATACCACTCTTATACTTCCGGATTATATATAACCGGGCCTGTAATTTCAATCGTAGATCGTAAATCGTAAATAACTTGTTTTTCGACCTCGATTAAGAGCGGTTGATCAATTCACGCATGATGGTGGTCATTTTGGGCTGGGCTATGTTGGCAGCCTGCTGTACCTCTTCGTGAGATACTTCTACAATTTTACCCTCTACACCCAGGTCAGTGATCACAGAAATACCAAACACTTTGATCCTGGCATGGTTGGCTACAATCACCTCGGGTACGGTAGACATACCTACCGCATCTCCGCCCAGAATGCGGAACATCTTATACTCTGCCGGGGTTTCGAATGTGGGTCCCTGGGTACCGATATATACCCCTTGCCGTACACTGATCCCATTCTCGGCAGCAATCTCCATTGCCTTATTGATCAGGTCTTTGCTGTAGGCTTCGCTCATGTCCGGAAAACGATCTCCATAAAGGTTCTTGCCACGCAGCGGATGTTCGGGGAAGTGATTGATGTGGTCTGTGATGATCATCAGATCGCCGATCTCAAACCCGGGATTGGTGCCACCGCTCGCGTTGGATACGAAAAGTGTTTGAATACCCAGTTCCTTCATCACCCGTACAGGGAAAGTCACTTCCTGCATGGAATATCCTTCGTAGTAGTGGAAACGACCCTGCATGGCCATGATATCCTTTTGTCCCAGTTTACCGAAGATCAGTTTGCCACTGTGTCCCTCTACTGTAGATACGGGAAAGTTGGGGATCTCTTCGTAAGGGATCTCGTACTTCTCTGTGATCTCATTGACTAAGCTTCCCAGTCCGGTCCCCAGGATGATCGCCGTTTTCGGGGAAGTGTGCATCTTATTTT
This sequence comes from Bacteroides sp., assembly GCA_020861095.1. Classification (GTDB taxonomy): domain Bacteria; phylum Bacteroidota; class Bacteroidia; order Bacteroidales; family Bacteroidaceae; genus Bacteroides. The sequence goes on along the minus strand of JAJBTC010000113.1, from coordinate 3,041 downwards.
GCAGATAAGATGCTGTTTCTTTTATTTTTTCTAACATAACCAAGAATGTGTTGATTAAAAATTTCCTGTTGGTTTTGTAATATCTCAGCCTCTACAGGTAAAGCATAGAGGTGATTTTTCAATTCTTCGTCCATGTCCGTGCATTGCAGCAACCGGGTGGCATCTTTCTCGGTAGTGACGATAATGCGCCGTTCTTCCTTCATCCGGGAGAAAGTCTCTTTCAACCGTTGGATATCTTTACGCGTGAACGTATGATGATCCGCGAAGGTGAGTGGATAGATATGGGTGCTGTATGGCTGTAGTTCCTCTATCATGCGGTCAGGAGAAGCGATGCCGGTGAGTAACAAAATCCCCTCTTCCGCAGAGATGGAACGGACCGGGCAGGGTGACAGACCTTGTTCCGGGAATACCGGCATCAGATCCCCATACGTATAGGTAGAGAAATAGAGCTGCTGGTACGGATAAAGTCTGAGCCGTTTCGAAATGATGTTGTAGTCGATGGGCTTGATATCGCGCGGACACTTTGTCACGATCACGATCTGAGCACGGATCTTACTGCTTTGTGGTTCGCGCAGGCGGCCCACAGGCAGCAGAGTGTCGTCACAGAAAAGACGGTGATAGTCTGTCAGCAGGATGTTCAGTCCTGCGTTCACATAACGATGTTGATAACCATCGTCGAGCAATACCACATCCACCTGGGGTTCTTCGAGTTGGCTTAGCTTACGCAAGCCCTGGCGACGGTTCTTGTCTACTGCTACACGGATATCCGGGAATTTGGTGTGGATCTGGAAAGGTTCGTCTCCGATGTCATACACGGTACTTTCCGGAGTAGCCAATACATAGCCTCCTTTCTTACGTTTGTAGCCCCGACTGAGAACAGCCACGTGAAATTCTTTCTGTAACAAGCGTACCAGGTACTCCGTATGAGGGGTTTTACCAGTACCACCCGCCACCAGGTTACCAACGCAGATGACAGGTACGTCAAACGATTCCGAAGGGAGGATACCCCAATCGAACATTTTATTACGAATCCCTGCTCCCAGCCAGTACAGGAGGGAGAAGGGATAAAGGGATGTATGTTTCCGAATGTGACTTTCTTCCATAAATAAGGTGTAGATTTTACTTCAGATGCAGCTCGAACGGGAGCCGTGTCTGTATCTGATCTGCTTCCTGCAAGTTCTTTAGTAGCATAAAATCGCTGTAATAACCCCCCAGATTTTCTTTGAGCAGGCGACTCTCTATGGAACGTGAAGAAGAAGAACTCAACAGCGAAGATAACAGATTTTCTTTTTCCGGATAAGGAATTACTGTATATTTTTCAACACCCGCTTTCTGAATCGCTATTTCAAGAGCCGTATCCAGTCCGCCCAGTACATCTACCAGACCCAGTTCCAGGGCTTTGTCACCGGTCCATATACGGCCTTGTGCTACGTTATGGATCTCTTCGGTAGACACCCCGCGTCCTTCCGCACACCGGCTCAGGAACAGAGCATATCCCTGGTTGAGATACTCCTGCATGATCTCGGATTCCTCCGCGTTGAACGCACGTGTCAGACTACCGAAATCAGAATACTTATTGGTTTTTACCACGTCGAAGTCCAATCCGATCTTATCGGTCAGCCCTTTCAGATTAGGGATCATCCCAAAAATACCGATAGATCCGGTCAGGGTATTGGCTTGCGCCACAATGGTATCCGCAATACAGGCAATGTAATACCCACCCGAAGCCGCATAATCACCCATAGACACAATCACCGGTTTTTCAGCTTTCAGTTCTTTGACAGCATGCCAGATCTGTTCGGAAGCATATGCGCTTCCTCCCGGAGAATTCACACGCATCACTACGGCTTTTACATTGTCGTCCTGTTGCAGCTTGCGCAGGTCACGGATCACTTTCTCAGAGGCAATAGCTTCCCCGGTGCCGGCATCGGAAGAGACAATATCACCCACTGCATAATATACGGCGATCACATGGCCACTCTTATCCTTAGGAACATTGCGGCGTACGTTGTTCATGGCTTCCAGATCGAGCACCGGAAATTTTTTGTCTTTATCCAGTCCCAGCCAGGTAGTCTGCAGATAGTTGCGTACGTCCATTTCGTACATCAGGGTGTCTGCCAGTCCGGCCTGTAGGGTGAGTTCCGCATCCTTGAGCATCAGCATACGATCTGCCAGAGAAGAAAGAGAATCTACTGACAACTCACGGGAAGCACTGATGTCCGTGAGCATGGTATTCCAGATAGAACCTATATATTCGGAGATCTGCTGGCGGTTTTCCGGGCTCATCTCCGTAGCGATGAAAGGTTCTATGGCCGATTTGTAACCCCCTACGCGGAATACCTGAATATCTATACCTAATTTATCCAACAGATTCTTATAGAAAGTAGGTTGAGCAGCCATACCCTGCCATTCGATACCCCCTTTGGGATTGAGGACGACTTTGTCTGCTACACTGGACAGATAGTATAGACGTTGTGTATAATAGTCGGCATAGGCAACAATGAATTTGCCGGACTCTTTGAAATCTGTAAGTGCCTGGCGGATCTCCTGCAGGGAAGCATACGGAGCACTCAAGCTCTGTGCCTGTATGTAGATCCCTTTGATATCCTCATGCTCTTTGGCCTTACGGATAGAAGAGAGGATCTCATCCAGACCATAAGTTGCAGGTGAACCCACATTGAGCAACTCTTCGAAAATAGAAATTTCGGGCCTGCGCTCTACAAGTTTGCCGTTGAGATCAAGCACCATTACGGAATTTTTCCTTACAACAGTCTCTGAATCAGAAGAAGAGACCATGCCCACAAGGATAATGGCACCCAGGAAGGTGATTACGATAGTGGCCAGAATAATTCCCGTGAGAGAGGCCAGTGTCATTTTAAGAAAATCTTTCATAGATATATTTTTTTACTGTCATCCGATCGGTTCGGACTAACAAAGATAAGAAATGAGTTTGATTTTTTCTATAAGTCGCACGGAAAAAGCATTTGTCACACCTGGAGATAAATAATGGATATTTTTATTGAGATAGGGATTATATGGCG
>JAJBTC010000145.1 GCA_020861095.1 Bacteroides sp. | reverse complement strand
GGTAATATCAATCGTACATCGTAAATCAGTAAATCGTAAATATCTTTATTTTCTCGCCTCAGCAATATAGCCGAACGCTTCCTGACATTTAGCAGTGATCCATGCCCAATCGCCGGATTCAAGTACCTCTTTGGGGAAAAGGTTAGACCCCATACCCACACACGTTACTCCCGCTTTGATCCAGGCTGTCAGGTTTTCTTTGGTAGGCTCTACCCCACCGGTTACCATCAGCATAGACCAGGGCATCGGAGCTTTTACATTCTTCACAAAAGAAGGACCGCCTACATTACCTGCCGGGAATACCTTGCACAGATCACAACCCACTTCCTGGGCAAAACCGATCTCAGATACCGAACCGCATCCGGGAGTATAAGGGATCAGGCGACGGTTACAGATCTTTGCGATCTCCGGATTGAACAACGGACCTACAATGAAGTTTGCACCCAATTGGATGTAAAGTGCAGCGGTAGCGGGATCTACGACAGAACCGATACCGATGATCATATCGGGACACTCTTTGGCCGCCCATTTGACCAGTTCGGCAAAAACATCCTGCGCGAAATCACCTCTGTTGGTGAATTCAAACGCGCGGACACCACCTGCATAGCAGGCTTTTACTACATTCTTTGCAACTTCCGCATCTTTGTGATAGAAAACAGGCACCATCCCGGTACTTGTCATTGCGTTGAGAACCTGTATTTTATTAAATCTTGACATGATGATATTTACGATTTACTGATGTACGATGTACGATTTATTTCTCACTTTAAACTATAGCGTTGATCACTGTTTCTGGCGAAGGGTGAGAATGGCACTCACTATAATTTTATACAATTCCTGAGCTTCGCGCATAAGACCTGTCAGTTTTTCCTCCGGGATCATTCCACTTTCAACAATCATTTCCAGCCAATGAATGGTTTCATCCAGTTCCTCCTCTACTGTTTTCAGCTTATTAAGAAAATCCTTGCCTGACTTAGCCAGACAAGCGGCTCTGTAATTAGCTGCCGGAGATGTACCGGACCGAATAATCTGCCGGGCTATTGCATAGCCTGCAATTGTAGAAGGCAGATGATCTACCATTTTAATGATCCTTAGAGAAAAAGTTTTCAGTCTCAACTTCAACTCCTCACGATTCATCGCCATATAGTATATATTATCTACGATTATCTACGATTTACCGCTCCACGACATAGGATGTATTTCCAAATCGTACATCGTAAATCAGTAAATCGTAAATCCCTTTATCTGCTCACCCGACCGGATCCATCACCCTTCATCAGGTTTTCTACCTCAGCGATAGTTACCAGGTTGAAGTCTCCGTAGATGGTATGTTTCAGACAAGAAGCTGCAACAGCAAATTCAAGTGCTTTCTGGTCGTCAGCAGGATAAGCGATAAGACCGTAGATAAGACCACCCATGAAAGAGTCGCCACCACCTACGCGGTCTACGATGTGAGTGATATCGTATCTCTTAGACATCTTCAGAGAACCGTCTGAGTAAAGCACGCCGCCCCATGTGTTGTGGTTGGCATTGATAGCGCCACGCAGGGTTACGATCATCTTCTTGCAACGGGGGAATTTCTGCATCATCTGTGTACATACGGATTCAAATTCAGCGGCATTCACCTCACCGTGAGTCGCAGTTACGTCAAATCCTTCAGGTTTGATACCGAATACTTTTTCGCAGTCTTCCTCATTACCCAGGATCACATCACAACCTTCTACCAGCGCAGGCATCACTTCGTCCGCGGTCTTACCGTATTTCCAGAGATTCTTTCGGTAGTTGAGGTCGCAGGAAACCGTTACACCCATTTCATTGGCTGCTTTGATGGCTTCCAGACAAGCATCGGCAGCACCTTGTGAAAGAGCCGGAGTGATACCTGTCCAGTGGAACCACTGTGCATCTTTCAACACCTCTTTCCAGTCGATCATTCCCGGCTCGATAGTAGCGATAGAAGAGTTGGCACGGTCGTAAACCACCTTGGAAGCACGGTTCACAGCACCGGTTTCCAGGAAGTAAATACCTACCCGGTCTCCACCGCGTACGATGTGGTTTACTCCAACGTTGTGAGAGCGCAGATCCATGATACAGGATTCGGCAATGTCATTTTTAGGAAGACGGGTAACAAATTCTGTTTCCAGTCCGTAGTTGGACAACGATACAGCCACGTTGGCTTCACCTCCGCCAAAGGTAGCATTAAATTCTTTGGCCTGTGAAAATCTCAGGTAACCCGGAGTAGCCAGACGAAGCATGATTTCTCCAAAAGTAACAACTTTCTTTCCCATAATTTTGTCTTTTAATAATTTAAGTATATTAGATGTTCAACTTTCAAATTGTCACTTATCCCAAAAAACAACCCCAATTACCTGATAACTAATCTTTTTATCCTGGAAACTAAAATTTATAAACTTTGTCGTGTGCGGGCACAAAGATACAATATTTTTCGTAATTACAAAAATTGTTATATATTTGTGTCGAAAAAATGAATATTATCATTGTGTGCGAACACAAGAGATTTACGATTTACTGATGTACGATGTACGATTCGGAGTACATGGTGAAGTATCATGGTGCTAATAATGCGAAAAGGTTTACGGAAAGACTATTTAATAAAGGGGAAAACAACAGTAGTATAAATAAGGTATAGAAGGATAGAATATATAATGGATTTCAGTGTATGGTTTTTATTCAGGAAAAGAAAATGAAGGAATATAAATGGGAGATCGTAAATAGTTAAATCATAAATCGTATTATTTTGCAGAATAGTTGAGATTCATGTATTGCAAATTACTACATCGTAAATGAATCAGCCTCTTAATATATATTATGAACAGATTACCTGAAAGAATCAGAATCAAAGACATTGCCCGGCTGGCCGGAGTATCGGTAGGTACGGTAGATCGTGTGATCCACGGTCGCAGCGGTGTGTCCCCTTCCAGCCGCAAACGGGTGGAAGAGATACTGGTAGAGTTGGATTATCATCCCAACATGTATGCCAGTGCACTGGCTTCGAATAAAAAGTATACCTTCTCTTGCCTGCTGCCTATGCACCAGCCGGGAGAATACTGGACAGCCATAGAAAAAGGGATCAGTGACGCGCTGGTTGCCTATTCGGATTTTCACATATCGCTGAGAACCGACTATTACGATCCGTATGATTATCATTCGTTCGTAGACAAAAGTCAGGAGATCCTGACAGAGCAGCCCGATGGAGTGTTGTTTGCTCCGACCGTACCTCAGTATACCTAAAGGTTTACCGACAAGTTGAACGAATCGGAGACACCTTTTATATACATAGACTCGAATATTCCGGCAGTGCCTCCACTGGCTTTCTATGGTCAGAATTCGCAACGGAGCGGATATTTCGCCGCACGGATGCTGATGCTGCTGGCAGGGGATGAAAAAGAGGTGGTGATCTTCCGGAAGATCAACGAAGGGATCGTAGGGTCGAATCAGCAGGAAAACCGGGAGATCGGTTTCCGGGAATATATGAAGCAGCATCACCCCTCCTGCCGTATCCTGGAACTGAACCTGCACGCCAGGCGCAACAGCGACGACCACCGGATGATGGACGATTTTTTCCGGGAACATCCCGGCGTACACAGCGGTATCACCTTCAACTCCAAAGTATACGCGGTTGGAGAGTATCTGCTGGAAAAGCCGCAAAAGGGTTTCAACCTGATCGGCTATGACTTGCTGGAGAGGAATGTACGTTGCCTGAAAGAGGGAAGCGTATCTTTCCTGATCGCCCAGCAACCCGAGTTACAGGGGTACAACGGGATCAAGGCATTGTGCGACCACCTCATTTTCAGGAAAGAGGTGAACCGTATCAATTATATGCCTATTGATCTGCTGACTGTGGAGACCATAGATTTCTACCGGAACCGCTGAAACGGGCACCCGGCAGGATAGGTACGTGGCAGGATGACCGGCCTGTCTGTACAAAACCTGTACAAAGCAGAGGGTCCGGACAGCGAACAGAGAGTCAGCAAGGCAACAGAAAAGACGAAAAACATACATACTATATATTTTTAATCATTTAAATGAGGCTCTAAGAACATGAAAACAAAGTATCTGAAGATCAATCCGGCGGACAATGTAGCCGTCGCGATCGTTACGTTGCCTGCCGGTGAAACATTCTCTGTAGATGGTAAAGAAATTGTCCTGAACGAAGAGATCCCTGCCGGACACAAATTTGCTCTGAAAGATTTCTCCGAAGGAGAAAATGTGATCAAATACGGATATCCGATCGGCCATGCGACCCAGGCGAAAAAAACGGGTGACTGGATAAATGAGAACAACATCCGTACCAACCTGGCCGGATTGCTCGACTATACATACAACCCCACGGAAGTCTCTCTGGACATTGCTCCGAAAGAACTCTCTTTCCAGGGATATCGCCGCAAGAACGGCGAAGTGGGCATCCGCAACGAAATATGGATCATCCCGACCGTAGGGTGCGTAAACGGGATTGCCAATCAGCTGGCCAACGCCCTGCAAAAAGAGACACAGGGAGAAGGTGTGGATGCAATCGTAGCCTTCCCGCACAACTACGGTTGTTCGCAGTTGGGAGAAGATCACGAAAATACCAAAAAGATCCTGCGCGATATGGTACTCCACCCCAATGCGGGAGCGGTCCTGGTGGTAGGTCTGGGCTGTGAGAACAACCAACCAGACGTATTCCATGACTTTATCGGAGCATACGACGAAGACCGTATCAAATTCATGGTCACACAGCAGGTAGGCGACGAATATGAAGAGGGAATGCAGATCCTGCGGGAACTCTATGCGAAAGCCAGCAAAGATGTACGCACTACCGTGCCTGTTTCGGAACTGCGTGTAGGTCTGAAGTGCGGAGGATCGGACGGTTTCTCCGGCATTACGGCCAATCCGTTGCTGGGAGTATTCTCTGACTTTCTGATCGCACAGGGAGGCACCAGTGTATTGACGGAAGTTCCTGAAATGTTCGGAGCGGAAACCATCCTGATGAACCGTTGTGAGAACAAAGAACTGTTTGAAGAGACCGTACACCTGATCAATGATTTCAAAGAGTATTTCCTGTCTCACGGCGAACCGGTAGGAGAAAACCCCTCACCGGGAAACAAGGCTGGAGGTATTTCTACCCTGGAAGAGAAAGCACTGGGATGTACACAGAAATGCGGGAAAAGCAAGGTTTCCGGGGTATTGTCGTACGGGGAACGTCTGAAAGTAAAAGGGCTGAGCCTGCTGTCTGCTCCGGGCAACGACCTGGTAGCTTCTACAGCACTGGCTTCCTGCGGTTGCCACATGGTCCTCTTTACCACCGGACGCGGGACACCCTTCGGCACCTTTGTACCGACCATGAAGATCTCTACCAACTCTGCACTGGCACAGAACAAACCGGGATGGATCGACTTCAATGCCGGAGTGATCGTGGAAGACGAACCCATGGAGAAAACCTGCGAACGCTTTATCGATTATATTCTCCGGGTAGCCAGTGGCGAACAGGTGAACAACGAGAAGAAAGGGTATCGTGAAATAGCGATTTTCAAAACCGGAGTAACTCTCTGATACAACAGTGATCTCCATCTGATTATAAAAGCGGCCCGAATCCCTTCGTGCCGCTTTTTTTGCTAACTGTGGACCATATCGTTGTACAGTTAAGATATGGAATTTTCAGATGCATGAAGCAGTTAGCTAACCTTTGTTATATTGTTGATGCAAAAGTAATGCTTTTGTTCGGTTCACCAGACAAAAAAACAGAGGGTTCCTTCCTATAATTTTATTTTTTTACTCATTTTCAACAACACCATCCTTTCTGTCACACGCATTATTTCTATCTTTATTTATATCTTTGCCACTTCAAAACAAAAAACCCAACTTATGACTCAGATAAAAGCGGGAAAACCCCGTCCGGGCTGGTGGTCGCTCAGTCCATTGTTTGTATTCCTGGGGCTTTACCTCTGTACGGCCATCTTACTGGATATACAGATGCCGATTGCTGTTGCTTTTTTGATTGCTTCGTGTTTCGCGATCGCCATCACTCCCGGACTGAGGCTGGACCAGCGGATCTATCAGTTTTCGGTAGGTGCTTCCAACAAAAATATCATGCTGATGATATGGATATTTGTCCTGGCAGGCGCCTTCGCACAGAGCGCCCGGCAGATGGGAGCCATTGATGCTACGGTAGACCTCACGCTCCTGCTGCTTCCGGACAATCTCCTGCTGGCCGGAGTATTTATAGCAGCTTGTTTCATTTCTCTTTCCGTAGGCACCAGTGTCGGGACCATTGTGGCCCTGGCTCCCGTAGCTATAGGATTGGCAGAGAAAACCGGAGTGAACCTCTCCTTTATGACAGCCATAGTAGTTGGAGGTGCGCTCTTCGGAGACAATCTTTCCTTTATCTCCGATACAACCATTGCCGCTACCAAAACACAGGACTGCGTGATGCGGGATAAATTCCGGGTAAATTTCCGGATCGTGCTTCCGGCAGCCTTGCTGGTCGTTGGGATCTACATCTTTCAGGGATGGTCCATAGAACTCTCCTATGAGATCGGAGACATCGAATGGATCAGAGTCCTTCCCTACCTTGTAGTACTTGTCACGGCCATTGCCGGACTGAATGTAATGATGGTACTGGTAACAGGTATTGTATTGACGGGTATTATAGGTATGGCTTCCGGCGGATTCGGATGGGTAGAATGGGTTGGTTCTATGGGAGACGGGATCACCGGAATGGGCGAATTGATTATTGTCACCCTGCTGGCAGGCGGAATGCTGGAGACTATCCGTTACAACGGCGGGATCGACTTTATTATATCCGGGCTGACCAAACGTGTGAAAAACAAACGGGGAGCCGAACTGAGTATAGCCGCATTGGTGAGCCTGACCAACCTGTGTACTGCCAACAATACCATTGCCATTATTACTACCGGGCCTATTGCCAAAGATATAGCCACTCGTTTCCACGTAGACCGGCGTAAATCGGCCAGTATTCTGGATACCTTCTCTTGTATGGTACAAGGCATGATCCCTTACGGAGCGCAGCTATTGATAGCCGCAGGTATTGCCGGTATCGCTCCCGGCAGCATTGTACCTTACCTGTATTATCCTTTCATTATGGGGGGATTTGCAGTGCTGGCCATTCTCTTCCGGTATCCAAAGAAGTATTCGTAATGGGCTTTTCTGATTTACAACCAATGCCCAATCATTTATTCCAGGAAAAATTATACTTTTCAGATAACTCTTTCCTTACATAGGATAAACAAGTGTTCATCCTTCGTTGTATATATCAGACTCCGTATCCTGTAGAGACGCACGGCGTGCGTCTCAGCATACCGAATGGGAAGACATAGACCCTGCGGAATACATTTTTTTGTCGGACGTACCCTACGGAGACTTACAACATCCGGATTGGACCTACACCACAGAGACGCACGCCGTGCCGTAGTGTCCGGAAAACTATGTTAATATTTACGGAACTATCCAACTGTCACTCATCCACTCTGAAAGCCCGGAGGCTTTACTGTGACTAACCCCCAGTGAAGCGAAGCATAGCGGAGCGACTGGGGGTATGGATCCGTCCTCGGTCTTCAACCCCGAAGCGGGTTGAATGCTTCTATCCTGAATAAAACGATGTAAAATCGTGCTCATACTATGTAGGATGGAGTTTCTTTACATTCAACCCACTTTGGGGTTGAAGAGAAGTGTATCCGTTACTACCCCCAGTCGCTTCGTTACGGGCTATGGCCCTTCACTTCGCTTCACTGGGGGTTATGCACATTAAACCCTTCGGGTTTTCAGAGGAAATCAGAGGAAATCAGAGAAAATCAAAGGAAGTCAGAGTACATGAGTGTCATTTGCATAGCTTCCGAAAAAATAATAGCTTGAAATCCTCCGGGTAGAAAATCAAATGTAACTATTTGAAATAAAGCATAGGATCCCCAATACTAACGATTTATTCCGGACACCACTGCACGCCGTGCGTCTCTACAGGTAATCCCCTTCTCTGTGGACGAAGTCATATAAACTCCCTGTGTACATATACTTTATAGATAAATCGTATCCTGCGTATGTAGAAAATCCGAAAGTTTATACATACAATGAATGGAGTATACTTATTTATGCTAATTTATTACCACCAACCTGTAAGATCCCATCCGGCAGCTTTATACCATTGCATAGTCGGATAATAGGTATTCGCATTGGTCAAAGAGGAACCATCTCTGGGAATATAAGTAGAAAGTCCTGTAGCCCCCTTCATATCGAACAATCCTCCGATATAGGCAGAATAATTTTTATCCGTAGTAGCAAAATAAGGAACAACCTGTTGATAAGCTTCCTTCCAGGAATCATAATCTTCATTTTCATCCGTTATCTGCTTGATGAAACCATCAAAATCATAGTAATATATAGTTGTCCTCTTATCATAATAGAAAATATCATTTAGTGAAGCAGGCAATTGTCTATCCATATAATATACAGACAAAATATCATTCGTTTTTGCCGCCAGCTTATCCACATACTGCATATCCGTCACAGAGACGGAAACTCCCGCTGTCCATAATGCATTTGTTGGTGCTTGGCCAGTATAAATCTCATTATAAACATCAAAATATTCCTTTGCAATTTTCATTGCGGCATTGTCTGAACTAAATAAAAGAGGAGTCAGGGTCTTATAAGGAGCACCCGGGCCCGGGATTTCAGTAGAAGATCCTATAATATAATCGGTATATTCACGAAGCTCATAAGCCACCTCTACCGTTTGCATGAAACAGGCATCGAAGAATATATATTCAAAATGTCGCCCGACACGTTGCAATACCGTAGCGAAATCAGGTACATTCATTTGTGTATTCTGATATACTCCTACCGATCGCGAGGCAGAGTTGGTAGCAGGTAGCCATCCTTCCGCATGCGAACCGAAAACCAATCCGTAACGACTTGCCGGAAATTCATTGAAAACCGTAGAAAATACCTCAGTCATCACAGATATACTCAACGGATTCTGCTCCGAATAGCTGCAAAGTGTATCAGCAATCACCGTTCCTTTCTCCTTGCGGATATGGATCAGATGCGGATCATCAGACTTAGTCTCTATGTAAACCAATAAATTATGCTTAGAAACATCTACAGACTCCATGCCAACCAGCATATCCTGATAGTTGGTCAGAAGTAAGTAGCTCAGATCGTTACTATTACTGTTCCCGATCAGATAAGCCAACACCGTACAATCCGTACCTTTCTCCGGAGGCATGGTTGTAGGATCGTCGTTATCACAAGCGACTATCAACATCAGAAACATACCCAGAACTCCGTATACGTAAGGTCTCATAGTTATATATATTTTATTCCACAAAAATAAAAGATAAAAAATAAGAGATATCCACCTATCTCTTACCTATAACGTTCGGATCAGTATTCCGGTTTTTTAAACTGGAATTCTTTGGGATCAATCAGTTCCAGGACCTGATCAGAAGACTTTTTGTATTTGTTCATCACCCTGGAATACTGCTTGTCCAGGTCGCTGCGATTGTTGGCAAAATAGACCATACAGGTGTGGTTGGGTATCTGTTTATCATACTCCAGGTAGTTCTTCAACTGGTAGCTGTACAGCTCCCGCTGCGGCAGGAAACCATGCCCGTTGAGATGTACACTATCCAACAGTTGAATATCCGTATAATAGACCACCGTATCGGTAAAAGAAGCCGCGATACCAAATATATATACAGGCTTCAGAACCTTTGGTTCTTTAGGTTCTTTCAGTACTTTCTGCGGTTTGGCTGCTTTGGCCGATTTCTTCTTCTGAGCAGATACCGGGACTACTGCCAGCAAAAGGGCAAATACCATCAGGACTTTGAAATATTTCATAGACAAAGATATTGAGTAATTCAAAAGGCAAAGGTAACAAAAAAACCGGCCGTCAAAAAAGACGAACCGGCTTTTATACCTTCATGTGTCGGAAACTGATATTCTTATTTATCCCAAATAAGACTTGAGCAATTCGCTACGATTGCTTTGTCGTAATCTTCTTATTGCTTTTTCTTTGATCTGACGCACACGCTCACGGGTGAGCCCGAATTTATCGCCGATCTCTTCCAATGTCATTTCCTGTTGTCCGATACCGAAAAACATCTGTATGATCTCTTTTTCCCTATCGGTTAACATAGAAAGTGCTCTATCAATTTCCCTCGCAAGAGACTCGTTCACCAACGAGCGGTCTGCCATAGGCGAATCGTCGTTCACCAGCACATCCAGCAGACTGTTGTCTTCTCCTTCCACAAAAGGAGCATCGACCGAAATATAACGGCCGGATACCTTGAGCGTATCGGAGATTTTATCCACAGGGATATCCAATTCTTCAGCCAATTCTTCAGGGGAAGGGCGACGCTCATTCTCCTGCTCAAACTTAGAGAAGGCTTTGCTGATCTTGTTCAGCGAACCTACCTGGTTGAGCGGCAGGCGAACGATGCGCGACTGCTCTGCCAAAGCCTGTAAAATAGACTGACGGATCCACCAAACGGCATAACTGATGAACTTGAACCCACGGGTTTCGTCGAACTTCTCCGCAGCTTTGATCAATCCCAGATTTCCTTCGTTGATAAGGTCGGGCAAACTAAGTCCCTGGTTCTGGTATTGCTTGGCTACGGAAACAACGAAACGCAGGTTGGCCCGGGTCAGTTTTTCCAATGCCACACGGTCACCCTTACGAATGCGCTGAGCGAGTTCCACCTCCTCTTCGACAGTGATCAGGTCCTCGCGTCCGATTTCCTGTAAATACTTGTCAAGAGAAGCACTCTCTCTGTTGGTGATACTTTTGGTAATCTTTAGTTGTCTCATTCTTTAAAAACAGATTTGGAGTGCAAAGTTACTACAAATTATTGGTTTAGTATAGAATGTACTTAACTTTTTCACGATTATTATCTTGTTTTACATATTACTGTATGTACCTGTTTTCCGCTTCATTCATATACCCATTTCCGGAAAACAAGATCCTTACAGTTGCCCGGAGGAGAAGACTTCTGGTAAAAAGGATGCACCCTTTCCGGAAAAGTCTTCACGGGAGCTCCTCCTATAGCTCCCTTACATCTGTCCTTATCCGGGATCAGATCAAAGGCCGGAAGTATATTCCCTCTATCCTAAGTAACAAAAAGAGCATCGGCTTGTTAGTAGACCGACACTCTTTTTTTCTCTCCTTTAAGTTAATTTATCATCTCATCGTCAAAGCCTTATTCATTGCTCAGATCAACAGCGAAATTAGCTCGTTTGCCGGATGGGAAAATACCGGAGATGAAGAGAACCTGATCCGGAGACTTCATCGCTTCGCGGAATACCTCTTCCATATCGCTCTCTTTATTGATCTGACGGCCATTGACCTTCTGGATAATGAAGCCTTTACGGATGCCGGCATCTGACATTTTGCCACTGCTGACACCTGTCACCTGCAAGCCGTAACTCAGATTGAGCTGTTTCTTCTGGTCATCCGTCAGTTCTTTAAAGGCTGCTCCGAGGATCTCCATTCCGGCACTCTTCACGACTTTGGTGGTACCCTGTTCATTCTTCAGAGTTACCTCTACCGTGCGTTCTTTTTTATCACGTACCAGTTTCACCTTCACCTTATCGCCGGGACGATGTCTGGCCAGTGCTTCCTGCAGATCGGCCATATTACGTACGGTCTTGCCATCAATACCGGTGATCACGTCATCCACTTTGATATCCGCACCCGCGGCAGAACCACCGTCTACGATCTCCGCCACCAATACACCTTCTACCACTCCCAGTTCCTGAGCTTTTTTCTTCAACTCTTCGGATACCTGTTCGTTGATATAGCGGTCATTGGACAAAGAGCTGCCTTTGATACCTAACAACGCGCGCTGTACGGTACCGTATTGTTTCAGGTCGGCTACCACTTTGGCCATGATACTGGTAGGAATGGCAAAACCATACCCAGCAAAGGCTCCTGTGGGAGAAGAGAGAACGGAATTGATACCGATCAATTCTCCTTTTACATTCACCAGCGCACCCCCGCTATTACCCTGGTTGATCGGAGCATCGGTCTGGATAAAGGATTCGATACCTCCGTTGTATACACCCAGTGTACGGGCTTTCGCACTCACGATACCAGCCGTAACGGTTGAAGTGAGATTGAAAGGGTTACCCACAGCGAGCACCCACTCCCCTACTTTCAGATTATCGGAATCACCGATAGGAAGTGTCGGAAAGTTATCTCCTTCGATCTTCACCAGAGCCAGGTCTGTCGCAGGGTCGGTACCTATGATACGTCCTACAAACTCGCGGTTGTCGTTCAGCTTCACACTGATCTCATCCGCTCCCTCGATCACATGATTATTGGTTACGATATATCCGTCTTTGGAAATGATCACTCCCGAACCGAATCCGACACGGGGTTGGGTCTGTATCTGACGTTCCTGCCCACGACCGCCATCTCCGAAGAAAAAGTCAAAAATATCAGGAGCACGACGCACTGTCTGAGTTTTAGAAAGCTGAGTAGATTTGATATGCACCACTGCATTCACCGAGCTTTCGGCAGCTTGTGTGAGATCCACCGGCTGTGCATTCACCGCATCAAAGGCAGCGAGCCTCACATTGGGGTTCTGCGGAAAGGCCTCATAAAAAGAGGAGTATTCCGGCTGACCGGATTGCACCATCTTATAGGTGGTCAGTCCGGCTACCCCTGAACTAAGCAGAACAATAGCTGTTGCTCCAAGGATGTTTTTAGCTGTTTTATTCATACTGTATTTCTATATATTAAATGTTAATAGTAAAATTCCTGTTTAACCACACTCCCGTTAAAATAAAGACAAAAACCATTCTATTCTTTTTAGTGTCAGTTATTTTTCTTCTCTTTTAACAGAGGGTCGGGAATGGTTAACAGGGATTAACGACCGACTCTGCCATTTTTACATTCGTTGTGTCAGATTTGTACCGGACGAAATGTTAAAAAGAGAATGGGGTCTGCCGGGTTCTCCCTTTTTCATCTATTGTTTGACTCTTCCGGACGAAAAAGGTTTGAAAAGCCGCTCGTATTTTAGAGATTATTCAGGAATATGGGATCTGGTGTTTTTCAATTGTTCGGACAAGTCTTTATAGGAAAAGGATACCCTTAGAAAGTTCTTTATCAGACTCCATGACGACCGGATTGGTCTTTTAGTAACCAGTCTACACCAAATTGGTAACCAAACCGGATCGGATGGGTTACCAAAATTGGTCAGATAGCGAACTTTCTGTTTGATCCATATCTATGCACTGATCTGTGATTTATTGCTTTACATTCCTTTTCTGTTTCAAAACTTCTCCATACCTTTGAATCAAACCATTTATATACTTTTCTTTCATGCCTAAAAAATATAAAATACCAGAGCCTGAACCATCTGTGGTAAATGAACCATCTGTAAGTTACGGAACAGGATATACTTCTCAGGTATCTTCGGAACACTACCGGCATCTGATCTCAGAGAGGAAATTAAAACTGATTGATCGGATTGTAAATGAGATCAATGACGGAGAAGTGTTGGAAGAATTAGAACAGACTGTTTTTGAACTGACCCACAAAAAAAGACTTCCTTGTCGGTTTACTCCGGAAGAATTAAACAGCAGGGCAGCTACAGCCATAGAGGATTATGAAGAGGGAGAATACATGTCACACGAAGAAATGAAAAAGATGTTTTTCTGATGAGAATAGTCTGGACGGCTGATGCACAAGAAGATATAGCGGATATCTATCGTTTCTAGGCAACAGAGAATGAAAGGATGGCTACTAAACTACGTCGTAGCATTCTCAAAGAAGCCGATATCCTGACAGACTTTCCATGTATGGCTCCCGTAGAGCCACTTATTATCGGGCATAAATTTACTTTTCGTTCATTAGTTATTGCGTCAGGCAGATACAAATTAATCTATTTTATAGATAAAGAAACCGTAGTTATTACTCATGTGTGGGATTGTCGTCAAAACCCGGAACACATAAGGCAATATTAATTCCTAATCTTATACTACCATTTCTTTATAGGAGCACCTGTGCATCTCTACAGGTAATAGGTAAAGTTATGCAGATTACGTCGATCTGCCATTCAGGATTTGAATCTCAATCATGATACGCATACCTGACAAAGTCGAACCATCCGGAGTTCTCTTGTTGGGGTGGATAGTCTCCGATAAATCTCAGATTCTCTACGCTACAGAAGATATGGAACGCGATCTCTTTTCCGAACCCGAGTTGAAGTTCATGCTTCGTTTCGTTGTCTATCAGAAAGGTAATGAAATAGTTGTTATTCTTCAGGGTCAGATCCATTTCGAACAGATGCCATCCGGTACTTATCGGTACAGGAACGGAAGAAAACGGATAAGCCTGGGATGTCATGTAAGCAATCATTTCGTCAGGAGCGGCGTTTAATGCCCGGCGAACGGAATCCTTTCCATATCCTACTTCAAAATCCAGTTCATGCTGGTCGTTGTGATAGATCCAAGAACCTACACTACACTGGTCTCCTGTTCCCATCCGGGGTATATGAGTGCGCCAGGTATACCTTCCCGTAGTGTAGATCCGGTCTGTTGTACGGACCTTCTTCCGGTCTGCTGAATGGGCCCGGGTAAAGATCCGTAAGTAGCCGTGTTCCAATACGCATTGATTGTCCGGATTTTTATCCTGATGTGCATATTCCCATCCGTCCAGATCATTGAAGTGCCATTCCCTGTCCGGTGGATTTTCAGTACCAATGTCATTTGTCTGTTGCTGTGCAAAGCAGATACTGCACATATATACCAGTGCCAGTGTAAGATAATAATTTCTCATGATGATTGAATGGAGGTTTATTTGTTTTCTGATGTTCAGGATCTGCCTCATTTTGCCCGTTTATTTAGTAAACACGCAACTGTTTTCAGGCGCAATGGTGAGGCGCAATGTAGAGACGCAACTATGCGGTCTCGTATGTTTGCATATAAAATGGTACGCATAAGGATTTACAAATATATTCTTTCTGTCATTTCAATCGTAAATCGTAAATCAGTAAATCGTAAATCTCTTTGCGTCTCATAGTTACATCCAGAAATAGAACAAACAGGTTTTTACTTTATGCAACAAATAGAATGAAGACCTAAGCACAGAACGGAATCTATTCCGGCTATACCAGGAGTCCATCCTCTATGCTACAAAAGTAGTCAGATCTTCTCCTCTGTTCATCCGGATTTAGTCATATCAAGTCAGGAAATGTTCAAATCTGCACACAAATCTCCCATCCATCTTATCCGGGAAAACTGTTTTTTATAAAACTGATGCTTGAAAACGCCGGGGATACCTCCGACTGCTATCATTAGTGGGTACGGTGTTGTGCCCTGAACTGAGAAGGAGTGACCCCTTTCATTTCTTTAAACAGTGTACTGAAATACCGCTGATACCTGAAACCTACCTGCTCCGATATTTCCGTTATACTTTTGTCAGACTGCACCAGAAGAACGGTTGCTTTGTCGATCCTTCTGCGGTTGATGTAGTCGTTTGCCCCCATACCGGTCAGTTCCTTGATCTTATTGTATAAGGAAGTCCGGCTCATGGCCAGTTGAGCAGTCAGGAACTTTACATCCAGATCGGATTGCGACAGGTGTCGGTCGATCAATTCATTTAATCGGATCATAAACTGTTCGTCCGCGTTGCTGAATGTGGCTTCCTGCGGGGTCAGCACAAAGGAGTTGTCTCTGTATCTGGATTTGATGTATTCACGGTTCCTTATCTGATTGCAGATCACGCTCAGCAGCATTTCCATCTCAAACGGTTTCGCCAGGTAGGCGTCAGCTCCTAACTTATAGCCCAGCATCTGGCTCATGGAATCGGCCCGCGCAGTGAGCAGAATGACCGGAATATGGCTGATATTCAGATTTCCTTTAATTTCTTTACACAGCTGATACCCATTCATTTGGGGCATCATGATATCACTTACCACGATATCCGGTTGGTGTTGCCTGATCATTCTGAGTGCCTCCAACCCATCTTCTGCCTGATAGATCTTCTTAAATTTATCTTTCAGCGCGTCCTTTAAGAACTTTCTTAAATCCTGTTTGTCCTCTACGATCAGCAATGAATATTCCTGGAGAGGAAAAGAGACAACTCCTGCCTTTTCTTCTTCCGCTTCTTCTTCAGGAGAGGCGGAAAGTTCGTTGAGATAAGCGTGCCGGGGGCATGAAACCTCTTGTTCCTGCAGATTGGCCGGTAATTCATAAAAGAAAGTCGCTCCCCTGTCCACATTATTGAAAGCACCGATCCTGCCTCCATGCAGTTCGATCAGCATTCTGGCATACGACAGTCCGATACCGCTGCCCCCTTTGTTATGTTTGCCCTGGTAGAAACGGGTAAACAGTTTATCTATATCTTCCTGATCCAGTCCGATGCCCTGGTCGTTCACCAGTACCTGGATACTATCATCGGTACGCACTGTTTGTATGGTGATGCGGGTGCGGTCGGGACTGTATTTCAATGCATTCATAATCAGATTGGAGAGTACCACCCTGCATTTGGTGTCGTCATACGCGACACGCTGTATACTTTCGTCAAAGTCATATAATATCTCTATCTCCTTTGCCATAGATGCTGTCCGGAAACCATCTGCCACTTCCCGGATCCATTCATGCAGGGAATGGGAGGAGATGTGCAGTACTTCCTGACCGACCTCCATTCTTCGTACATCCAATACGATATTTATGATGTCTTTCATCTGGTCGGCCTGCTTGTATGCACCCTGCAGGTATTCCGGTACCTCTTCCTGTTTCACCTCTCCATTCAGGATCCTGTTTAAGGAAGCATAAATGAGCGTCAGGGGAGTGCGTAATTCATGGCTGATGTTGATCAGAAAACGTATCTTCTCTTCATACGTCTTTTTTCATGCGCTCGCATCTTTTGTTTCAGACGGTTCTCTTTCTTCCTGAGCAGCATATAGAAAACAACAGCACCCATACACAGTAGCCCCCAAATACAACCCAGGACAAACCAGGCAGATTTCCACCAGGGAGGAGAGACGATAACGGTTACTAACTCCGTCGGTTCGATCCATTCGCCGTTGGGCGTATCACAAGCCACACTGATGGTATATTCTCCCGGAGCCAGGGTACCCAATTCCAGGGTGTGGAGATAACTATCGATTACCGTCTCGTTCTTTCCGGCGACGGTATATCGGAACAGATGTTTCCGGAAGGAACTCTTCTCGTTGGCAATTACCTGGATATTGAATGAAGAATAATCCCAGGGAATGGAGATACGCCTGTCTCTGATCTGTTCCAGGGTAGATCTGCCATTCAGCTTTGCATCCAGCAGTTGGAGCACAGGAGACGAATTATTCTCAAAAGCAATATCCGTATCAATACGCACCAGTCCCATGGTGCCTCCCATGTAGAGGTTTCTGGTACGCAACGCCGGAATGGGAGTGAATATCAATTCGTTGAAAGGCATACCGTCCGACTCGTCAAGGATCACAAATCGCTCCTCATGGATAATGTAAGCGAAAAACATATTCTGGGCTCCGATCCAGATCCGTCCTTGTTTGTCACAGGCCAGACCGGATACGCTATGGAACAGGCTGGTCTGTATCTTTTCGGCTGTTCCGGTCTGAGTATGGTAGCACAATAGCCCGGAATTGCTTCCTATCCAGAAATTACCTTTATCGTCCCTGCACGCAGAGGTAAACTCGTCGCCCTCTTCCGCACTGACCAGGGAAACAAGTTCATTGTCCTTCATGGTTAACCGGAACAGGTTATTGGTACCCATCAGATACAGATCGTTATCATCGGAATAAATGGCTTGCATGGCTATTTTGCGCTCAAACTCTATCCGGGGAGCGTAGATAATAGTTGTTTGCCGGGTATGCTTGTCATAGACATATACCCGGGTGCCCAGGATGTAAATACGATCTTTTGTGGCATAGAGATTGACCAGATCGCCCGAAGAAAATTCCCTTCCGGTAATGGAATCGTTGATGATCGGGAAAGGGCGCATCCGGGTGGTTCTCTTGTTGAAAACGAAAACTCCTTTATTGAAACAGGACACCAGCAATTCATTCCCGGAGAAGTCGGCAATAGAAGTAACCTTCTCTCCATAGGTCGGGGGATAATGCCGGAACGTATGTGTTTTCAGGTCGAAAGAATTGATACCTCCACCGTCGGTCCCGATCCAGAGTAAGGTGTCCGTATCCTCGTACAGACTGGTGACAGTCCGCTCGCTGATCCCGTGCCTGTTGCCCAGCGGAACATCCTTATAGGTTTTGATAAACACCTTCCTGATACCAAACAGACCTCCGCGGATACTACCACCCCAGATGTTATCCATCGGGTCTTTATAGAGGCAATAGATGGAATTGCCGGGCAGGGATTGTGTATCATCGGAAATATGTTTCAGGTACGAAAACTTCATAGTAGAGAAGTCCAGAATATTGATACCTCCTCCGTCAGTGGCTATCCAGAGCTGGTTGTCTTTCTCCACCAGATCAAAGATGATGTCATTGTTGAGTCCCGAATTTGTGGTAGACAGACTGAATAGTTCTTTCCCTTCCCCGGAGTAACAGAGGAGCCCTTTGCCATACAGGGAAACCCAGAGCCGGTTGTAAGAATCGACAAAGATGGTGTTGATCTCGCGCTCTTCGACGAACGGACAACGATACATTCTCTCTCCGGCCAGATCGAACATCCACAGACCGTCTTTGCGGCTGCTGGCAATCAACAGATCGGGCTGCCATTGAAAAATACGATTGATACATTTTCGGGCATCCCCATCCGTATATGGGAAAACAGGACGAATGCTTGGATCAGCCGGATCATACGTATAGAGTGTTTCTTCTCCTCCGAAGATAAAGCCGTTGCCGGTCGGAAGATACGACCAGGCCTGGAAAGGTTCTCCCTGGTACAGGAGTGCATGGAACTGGTTTTCTGTTTTATGATACGTGGCTAATCCCTTCTGGGTAGATACATACAACTGGCCCAGAGGGTCTTCTGTGATGAAACGGATGAAGTTGTCAGGTAAAGAGTGAGGCCGGTTGCGGTCGTGAAAATAGTTTTTCAGCTCGGACTGGTCGTAACTGTTCAGTCCCCATTTGGTACCTATCCACATCACTCCCAGATGATCTCTGTGGATACATTGCACTCTGGATTGCGACAAGCCCTGCTCCAAAGAGATTTGTTTGAAGTAGTAGTGTTGCTCTTCGGCCCTGGCAAAGAATACAAACAACAGCATTCCCATAACAGGAAGGCATATGCTCAGGTGTCGTTTTTGTGCCATAGTATACGTGTTGGTATAACAGATATAGTGAAAGCCGAATGCAGAGCGAAGTTTACTTCAGCTATGCTAAGGCGCATCCTACATTCTACAAATATAGAAGAACTTATGCAACCACACAATAAAAGTCTGTCTTCTTTTGTACAGCCTACCTCCTCTAAATCCTCAGAAAGAGGTGTTTTGGATAAATCAGGATTTTATTTGTACGCTAACGGACGTCCGGTTCTGTACATCCACCTATATTTGTTTCGTGAGATTTCCTGAGAGTCTGTTTACATTTTCCACAGAAAACTTAAACAGGCTATAAATCTAATCAATGAAAAGTATATGAATAAACTAAAACAAACACTGAGTTGCCTGCTGTTGTTTCTTTTTGCAGCAGCTACATCCGGTTATGCACAGGTTGCAACGATGTATTCGGGCACTGTTACAGATGCCGACACCGACGAGCCCATCATAGGTGTTAATGTTACGATCAAAGACGACGCGCGAACGGGTACCATTACGGATTTTTCCGGAAAGTTCTCTATCAGTGCCCCTGTCGGTTCTACACTCTTGTTTTCCTATATCGGATATGTGACTAAAGAGGTGAAACCGGGTGAGAATACCAGTCTGAAAGTGACGATGCAGGAAGACCAGAACCAGCTGAGTGAGGTGGTTGTCATTGGCTACGGTGTCGTGAAGAAATCAGATGTTACCGGTGCTGTAGCTTCCGTTTCTTCCAGGCAATTCAAAGACCAGCCCGTGAAACGGGTGGAAGATATATTACAGGGACGTACAGCGGGCGTGGCAGTGACCAGCGTCAATGGTTTGCCCGGCGGTAGCGTCAAGGTTCGTGTCCGGGGTACCACTTCGATCAATACAAGCAACGAACCCCTGTATGTGATTGATGGGGTCATGGCCGGCGGGCTGGACGTGAATCCTGCCGATATCCAATCCATTGAAGTATTGAAAGATGCTTCGGCAACAGCTATATACGGTTCACGCGGTGCGAATGGAGTGGTACTGGTTACCACGAAAAAAGGGGTGGAAGGCAAAGTGCAGATCTATGCCGATGTAGCTATCGGCGTATCCAACATCCTGAAGAAATACGATCTGCTGAATGCGTATGAGTACGCCACCGCATTAAAAGAATACAATGGTATCTCATTCCCGGAGGAAGAGATGCAGGCCTATAAAAATGGTTCCCAAGGGATCGACTGGCAGGATCTGATGCTACAGACAGGGATCAGTCAGGATTACAAACTGGGTATTTCCGGCGGAACGGCCAAAAACAAGTATCTGATCTCTGCCAATTTACTGGATATGACAGCCATGACCATCACCACCCGGTATCAACGCGCGCAGTTGCGGATCAATCTGGACAACGAACTCACGAAGTGGCTGACACTTTCTACCCGGATCCACTCTTCCCGCACCCACAGCCACAACGGGGGGGGATTGACATTATGAATTTCCTGAACTATTCTCCTACAATGGAAATGAGAGATCCGGAAACAGGTGTGTACAACATGGATCCCTACAATTCGGTCAATCCGAACCCTTACGGTGCCCGCGTAGCCAATTACGGTGACACCTATGTATACGCACTGAACGGCAATATGGATCTGACCTTCAAACTCATGAAAGGTCTGACGTTGTCGGTACAGGGTGCCGCGAATTACTCGCATATCCCGGGATATTCCTTTACTTCATCGCTGGCCAAACCCGGACAGCTCAGCGGCATGGAAAATTCGAGCCGGATGAATCTCTTCTGGCAGAATACCAACAACGTGACCTATACCACCCGTTTCGGCGATCATCAACTTACCGCAACAGCTGTATTTGAGGCAAGTGGTGCCGAGACAAGATACCTTGCCCTGACCGGCAGCGAACTGGCCAATGAGTTTGTGGGTTACTGGAACGCACAGAATGCAAATACACGCGACGGGAGCAACGGTTATTCCGCAGAGGCTATCGTGTCGGGACTTGGACGTATCATGTACAACTACAAAGGAAAATATATGGTGACCGGTACTTTCCGTGCCGACGGTTCCTCCAAATTCCAGAAGAAAAATAAGTGGGGATACTTCCCGTCGGCGGCAGTAGCCTGGGACATGGCCAGAGAAAACTTTATGAATAGCCAGAACATCGTTCAGCAATTGAAACTGAGAGGTAGCTTTGGGATTGTAGGTAACCAAAGTATCGGTGCTTACAGCACACTGGGTATGTTGGCTGCCACGGATTACGACGGTTATGGCAGCGACGCGATCCATACCGGCTACTGGACCGGCAACCTGGCCACACCAGATGTGACCTGGGAAAGCACCTACCAGTACAATATAGGATTAGATACCAGTGTTTTAGACGGACGCCTGAGCTTTACAGCCGAATGGTTCCGGAAAGATACCAAAGATTTGTTGCTTCGCAAACCCGCTCCGCAATACAACGGCGGTGGATCTTTCTGGGTGAACCAGGGTGAAGTAAGGAACTCTGGGGTTGAATTCACCCTCAGTGCTACTCCACTGACCGACAAAGATATTTTTGGTTGGGAGACCTCCCTGAATGCATCGTACCTGAAGAATAAGATCATTGACCTGGCAGGCAGTGAATTCATTGTCGGAGAGAATTACACAAGTATCGGCGGGGGACCGATGCAGATCAAACAAGTAGGTCATCCGATCGGTGCTTTCTATCTGTATGAATGGGCCAACTTCAACGACCAGGGTGCTAACCTGTACAAGCGTCGGTCCGACGGAAGTCTGACGACCAATCCGGGTGCTGACGACCTGACTGTTATGGGACAAGCCGAACCAAACTGGACCTTCGGATGGAACAATACATTCACCTGGAAGAACTGGACCCTTAACCTCTTTATCAATGCCGCCACAGGACAGGACAGACTGAATGTAAGCCGTTACGCCATGTCTTCCATGACCGGGGTATACCGTTTCATTTCTTTATCCGATGCCTACTACAAAAGCTGGGATCAGGTAACCCATAAAACAGATGCCGTGTATGCAAGTCACAAAAACCCGGACAACAGAAATTATCCCGACTCTGATTTCTGGCTGGAAGATGCGTCGTTCGTGAAACTGAAAAACATAAGTCTTTCCTACAACCTGCCTAAAAAGATAACGAAAATAGCCGATATCCAGTTGTCCGTGAGTGCGCAAAACCTGTTCACCCTGACGAAATATACAGGTATGGACCCGGAAGTGTACAGCGAAACAGACTATGGGTTCAATGGGGTGGACATGGGGTCTTATCCCGTTCCGAGAACGTTTACTTTTGGCATGAAACTCAACTTTTAATCTTCTAACTACAAATGGACATGAAAACAATATATAAAATACTCCGCATCACGGGGCTGGCATGGCTGGTGCTCTGCATGGTATCCTGTGAGGATCTGCTGACGGAAGATCCCAAAGGGCAACTGGCAGTAGATAACTTCTTCAGTTCCAAAGGTGATCTGGACCTGGCACTGAACGGACTGTACTCCAAAGTGGCAAGCGATATGTATGCAAATATCTGGGCGGGTTTCGAAGCTGTGATGGGCGACGATATCTCTACCCATCCCGCGGGTAACAAACAGGGCTTGCGTGAGGTAGATACGTACAGTATTTCGGATAACAACTCGTGGGTGACCGAATTGTGGGGAGCCCGCTGGAGATTAGTGAAAGCTGCCAATTTCATCATCGATAATGCCGGACGAACTCCGGATGTAACTCAGGAAGAGAAAGAGGCCGCCATCGGACAGGCCCATTACTGGCGTGCCTATTCTTACTTCTATCTGGTAATGGCCTGGGGAGAAGTGCCTCTGGTGGTGAAAGATGAGATCAACTACAACATGCCCCTGGCCACCATTCCCGAGATTTACGAACTGATCGTCTCTGACCTGCAAAAAGCAGAAGCCATGGTTCCTGCCCATTACACCAGAGAGCCTTATGCCAGGAACGGAGTAAATATCGCCGTCAGTCAGGGAGCCGTAAAGGCCACACTGGCCTATGTATACATGGCTATGGCAGGATGGCCGCTGAACAAAGGAACGGAATATTATCAGCTGGCTGCCGCAAAAGCAAAAGAGGTGATCGACGCTTCGAAAAACGGTACCTATTCCTACAGATTGTTACCTGATTACAAACAGGTATATTCCATGGAGTATAACAAAAACAACCCGGAAGTATTGCTGGGGGTATATTACAATCGTGGAACAGGCGCAGTCACCAACGCTCCTCTGGCCGATTTCCTGGCAGACTATGCCTACGGTGGCGGTGGCTGGGGCGATACGAACGGAGAGATTAAATTCTGGTACGATTTTCCGGAGGGATCGCGTAAAGACGCGACCTATTTCCCGAAAATCACATTGAAAAATGAAACCCAGCTGCGCGACTGGTGGGAAGATCCCGACCCGACAGCCTCCCGCGTAGTGATTGCTCCTTGTTTCATGAAAAAGGCGGAAACAACCAACGGTGAAGAATTCGACTATACCAACCCGGGGATCTCCATGAATCAGGACGGAGAAAAGACACACCAGCTCATCCGCCTGGCAGAGGTGTATTGCTGGTATGCCGAAGCAGTAGGCCGTTCGAAAACCGGTAGCATCACAGAAGCAGTCAATCTGTTGAACGAGGTACGCAACCGTGCCAACGGATCTGTGGTAGCGGAAAGAGATGTGTATCAGCCAACGATGTCGTATGACGAACTGGCGGAAGCAGCCTACAACGAGCACGGTTGGGAAATAGCCGGATATTATTGGGGCACCATTGCTACCCGGGCGAGAGATATGTTCCGCATGAATCGCATCAAAGATCATTTCGAATACAGAAAATTAAATCCGGAGATTGAAGTAGCTCCGGGGGTATTCCGGAAAGAAGCGGTTCCTGTATCCGGTACGTGGAGCGACAGTAAGATGTATCTTCCCCGTCCTTTTGTAGACACATCCATCAATCCGAATCTAAATAACTGAGTGAAACAAATACAGTGAAAGCCGGACCGCAAAGCGAAGTTTACTTCGGCTATGCCAAAGCGTATCCTGTATTCCATAAATATAAAAAACAATGAGTATGAAACTAAGATATATGTATGCAGCAATCAGTGCGTTATATAGTATAGCCCTGCTATCCTGTGGCGATAGCTTCAAAGAAAAGACGGAGTTGGTCCGATGCGAAGTCTCTGCCTATGACCTGACCTTCGAAGTCTCCCCGACCGAAGTTC
The DNA here is from genome assembly GCA_020861095.1 of Bacteroides sp. Classification (GTDB taxonomy): domain Bacteria; phylum Bacteroidota; class Bacteroidia; order Bacteroidales; family Bacteroidaceae; genus Bacteroides. The sequence goes on along the minus strand of JAJBTC010000145.1, from coordinate 10,396 downwards.
AGGCAGTGGACATCACGTCAGAGACAGAGTGGAAAGTAGCGGTAGATCAGGGCGGCGGTGACTGGCTTACAGTCTCTCCGCTGGAAGGAACCGGTAATGGCACGATAACTGTTTCTGCCGGAAAGAACAGTGGTCCCAGACGGGGTGCTACCCTGACGGTAGCAGCAAGAAATGCCGAACTCCGTACCATTACGATCATCCAGGATGGATACAACGGTTTTATATACCATTACGGCGATTTCGAGGGATTGCAGAAGGTGGGACTTGTAGCAGGGATAGATCCCATTACCATCGTAGACAACGACGAATGTGAAGACGGGAAAGCATTGCGCATCTATACACGACCGGGTGAGGAATACTCGGGTACCAACGGGGACCGCTTCAAGGTGCAGACCACCACACAGTTCGGATCAGGCCGTTACGAATGGCGAATCTATGTACCTAAATTCGGTATGAACGACCGGGCCAGTATCGGAGCCTTCGTCTATTTTGGCGACGGCCATGAGCTGGATTTTGAGATTTGCTCCGGTACGGCAGCGGCCCGTAGCGCGCACAACGCGGGACCAGACGATATGTTGTGTCTGGTTTCCAGTCAGGCAAATCCTTTCTTCTCCGAATATACTCCTATCAAAGCCGACGCCTGGCATACGTTTGTTTTAGACCTGAAACTGGAAAATGACAAATACCTGGCAGAATGGCTGGTAGGCGGTAAGAGTCTGAAAAGAACGCAACTGGATTACGGTGAAGAGGCTTATTTCCGTGCCATATCCAGTGTGGAGAACCTGTACGGCATGGGCGACCATGCGGCTACCCAGGAGAACTATGCCTTGTTTGATTATCTGGAATATGTCCCTTATGACTATTCGATGAAACCCATCGTGGAAGGTCAGCTTCCTCCCGAACCGGAAGGCCCCACCACCAGATGGGACTTTGAAAGGGATGAGATCCCTGCGGATTGGACCAACGTAGGAGGAACCATTGCCAACGGGACTTTAAACCTGCCCAACGGAACCAGTTTTGTTTACGGACCCGAGGTAGGAGCCGGCAAATATACCTGGGAAATCGACGTTCCTGCTATAGGAGTAGGTGAAAAATGGCTGGCCGGTGGCAACATAGCAGCAACCAACGCGGAAGAAAGATCGTTCTCGATGTTTGTCTTCCCCGGAACGGAAGATGATCGCGCGGCTTGCCAGGTCCTACCCCTTCCGGGACAGATGCTGGTACGCTGCTATACAGAATCGCTGGGAGTCTACGGTGTGCCTGTCGATCCGGGCAAACATACCCTGACGATCGATCTCAGAATCAAAGACGGTGCGTACAGCGCGTCATGGATCATAGACGGGGATGTTGTGAAGACCTTCGATACCTGGTATACTCCGGAAGAGTTCCAATTCGGTTTCTCTTTTGTGACCTTTGCCAACGGTGGCGGATGGCAGGGCGACCGGGATACCCAGGATACGTATACAGCCAGCTACGATTATTTTGAATATAAGAAATACGAATATTAACTCCGGCCGATCATGAACTATATAAAAACGATCCGAACCGTTACACTGTGTGCACTGTGGGTACTGGCAAGTGTTTCCTGCAAGCAGGAAACACCCGCTGCCCCCGGGAAAAAAGTATTTCCCTGGTATATCTATAAAGAGGGAAGTTCTTTCAAGGAATTGGAACCTGTAAAAGAGATCATTCATTCCATCAGTATTTTCGGAAATCCCCCGGGATCTTTTATTGACGAATGTCATCGCAATCAGATCGAAGTCTATAAAGCGGTAGGTGGAAGCGAAGATAATATAAACACTGCAGAGAAGATAGAGGCGCTCGTCAATGAATACGTAAAGGATTGCACGACCTATGGATACGACGGTATAGATCTGGATTTCGAACATCTGGATCCTGAATTCCAGGGAACATACAGCCAATTTCTGGAACTTGCTTCCCGGAAACTGCATGCCGCCGGAAAAAAATGAGTCATTGCGTGAGCTTTTATCCCGCTTCGTTCATAGACGAAAACACGAAAATGTTCTACGATCCGGCCGTGCTGGCGAAGACCTGCGATCTGATCCGGGTGATGTGTTACGATATGTATTACGCACCGGGCATCGGTGAGGCAGACCTGCGACACCGGGATGATTGTGCGGGTGTGGGCCCTACGGCTGATTATCTGTGGACCAAAGAGGCCATGTCTTTCTGGATGAGACACATTCCCGGAGATAAATTAGTGATGGCGTTGCCGGCGTATGCGAATGATTACGCGGTGACCGGTGACAGGAAGGGAAGACAAATTTACCAATCTGTACCTGACAGCGTCAGTGGTACGCTACCTGATCCGGTCTGGTTGTGTTATGAAAAGGTAAACATCTACTTGTATGATGCTACGGACGGCCACCGGCATCTGTTTTACGCAAGTGACGCCAGAAGTACGGAAGCACTGCTCGGGCTGGCGGACGAACTTGGAATTTCCCAGATCGGTTTCTGGCATTTCAGCAGCGTAGACCCGTCTATGTGGAAGGTGACTGAGAAGTGGAAAAAGCAATGAGGATAGTTGAGCATCTGTCTGGCTTTTCTACGGAAAGCCCGGAAAGGCTCTGAACGATCGACCTTACAGTGATGATATAGCCTTTTCTTTATACCCCCAACCAGAGGAAGGGCTATGGTGAAATGCCCCTCAAAAGTCATACATAAACTTTTGAGGGGCACTCTTATGAAAACACGCTTCCGAGAACAAACTTAGTCCAGGTAATCTATTTCCATCTTCCATTTCCACTGAGGGAAATAGAGGTTACCACCTGCCCACTCTACCTCACCACGCTGAAAGTCTACTGTCTCGCTACGTGGATATTGCTTCCCGGGATAGAGAGGTTGAGAGTAGTCGTTGTTCACGATCAGACGCCAGGAGTCGATCCCACCCAGGAAGAACATCTTCTCTTCCGGTGTGCGGGCAAATACAGGAACACCAAACGATTGATCCACCGGTACCCAGCCTACCCCTTCGAAATAGATCTCGGCCCAGTCGTGCAGGTTCCACGCACCCGGATGCATCATGAATCCACTCTGCCAGCGGCACGGGATCCCGCTGTAACGACACAGGGTCATAAAGAGCAAAGTCACCTGTCCGCAGTCACCTTTACGGTTCTCTACCACATATTCCGGAATATTTTCAATGGTAGAATATTCAATGGCCGATGCCCAGGGATAGACCTGTCTGATCCAGCGGAAATAACGCTGTGCCAGCAACAGCGGATGGCTCTCTCCTTCGGACAAACGCTCTGCCAGTTCACGGATACGGGGTGTGAAAATGATATGTGTTTCCCTTTCCCCGGTATGTTCTTTATAGAGATCACTCTCCGTATCATAGGGAAGTATATCTTCTGGTTTCAGATCGTGCCACTCGGCATACGAAGTAAACTCAAAGGTTTCGGAAAAGCGGGTCGGTTGTCCCTGCCGGGCCACCTGCTCCATATACAACGTCTTGTGCAGATACGAATCCGGAGCGATCTGATAGTCGGGTTGACTGGTCCCGATCAACTTCACATCGGTCTGCCGGGGATGATCGGTACGCGGATAAGGCAGCCAGCAACGAACCACTTCTCCGGCAGGCACCGCATTCGTATCTACTGTGAGCGTATACGTCACCCGCATCCGCCTGGGTTCTACCCGGGGAGTCTTTTCTTTCTTCACCGCGGCTATAACCTCAGGAAGATGGGTCTGATTGACCTTGTCCTTATCGCTCAGTTCAAATCCTTCTTTTTCCAGTTTGATGTTGTAGCAGGCAGAGTCTACCCGGAAAAGATTGGGACCGGCATTGCGGAAATAGCGTTTTTCGCCATCAATGATACGGTATTCCAACGCGTTACTTTCTTCCCAGGCACGCATCTGCGCATCTGTCACATCCGGGATGTACTGACGGATGTATTCTTTCACCTGAGCTTCCGTCAGCCGGAAATCGATACGGATGCGATGATCCAGATCCTCTTCCCAACTATACGGTTTGGCAGGCTGCTTATGGGAACACGCCGATGCGAAGACGAGCACTCCCACCAGATAGAGTAGTTTTTTCATATCCTGTTTTCTATAAGGTATATCTGCATGGGTCATATACAGGGACAGACCGAAGGGAGGTCCGCTCCTTCTTTTATCCCTGTATGATCCTCCAGATCCGGTATGTATTTTATAATAAGGTGATCCCCAGACCCGGTTTATCGTTCAGCGTGAGCTTACCTTTCACCACCTTCACTCCGTCGAAACGATCGTTAGCGATCAGCAGGTTACCATCCAGGTCGGCAAAATCCACAGCCGGTGAGAATTGTGCCGCGGCAGAGATCGCGCAGGAGGTCTCTGTCATACAGCCTACCATCACATCCATGCCTAACGCACGGGCCAGATTCACCATTTTCCATCCCTCACGCATACCGGTACATTTCATCAGCTTGATATTGATCCCGGTAAAAGCATGTCTCAGTCCCGGCACATCACTCAGCCGTTGCAGAGATTCGTCAGCATAGATCGGCAACGGACTTTGCTGGGTGACCCAGGCAATATCGTCCAGCTGCTCTTTGGGCATAGGCTGTTCGATCATTACAATGCCCTGCTCTTTGAGCCAGTGTACCATATCCAACGCATAGTGTTTATCTGTCCAGCCCTGATTGGCATCAATAGCCAGCGGCAACTGACACACCAAACGAATGGTTTCGATCATCTCCTTGTCGTTGTCACCTCCCAGTTTCACTTTCAGTATATTGAAACGTTCGGCATACGCCAGCGTCTTTTCACGTACCTTGTCCGGAGTATCTATCCCGATGGTATAGGTAGTGTCCGGTGCTTTGTCCTTATCCAATCCCCATATCTTGTACCAGGGAGCCCCCAGCAGTTTTCCCACCAGGTCGTGAAGCGCAATATCCACAGAGGCTTTGGCTGCCGTATTGCCTGGCATCACACGGTCTACATACGCCAGAATATCTTCCAGCTGGAACGGATCGCTGAACTGTCCGAGATCTACCTGATTCAGGAAATGGGTTACCGACTCCAGAGACTCTCCGAGGTAAGGAGGCATAGAGGCCTCTCCGTATCCGATCACACCGTCGTATTCTACCTCTACCTGAACACCTGGTGTGGTTGTCCGGGAATAGGTAGCTACGGTGAATACATATTCCAGTTTAAGCTCATACGGTTTGAATCTCAGTTTCAGTTTTTTGTCTGCGCCTACCAGGCGATTGACCGAAAAAAGTGAGGGTACCGTGGCAGCCAGCGTCTCATTGGCCATCAGACCGGTGCCCACAGCTGCCAGTGCAGCCGTTTTCAGAAAGTCTCTGCGATTTTGCATGTTTCTATGGGTTTATAGGGTGAATTGTGTCAGTTGTAATAAGGATTTGTTTCTGTGGTGTTGAGTGCAGGATCTTCCTTATCTATATAAGGTAGTATACGGGTGGCAAAAAGCAGGCGATTGAGGTTGTACTCGTCGTACACTTCATCGGCCGGATCGAAACTATTGATGCGCACATCTCCCTGTGAATGGATAAACTTCTTACCTCCCAGAGAGATAGCTACGTGCACCACTCTCTCTTTACGCTCCGGTGTGGCCTTGCGTCCGAAAAAGATCAGGTCGCCGGGTTGCAGGTTGGAAAAGTCCAGAGCAATCTCTATGTGTTCCCCGACATACGCCTGCTGAGAAGCATCCCGCGGGATAATGATATCGTGCAGGTACAACACGGTACGTACGTAACCGCTGCAATCTATCCCTTTGGCAGAAGTACCGGCCCACAGATAAGGAACTCCCAGCAGCGTATGAGCCGTCTGTATGATGGCATCCGCATCCTGTCTGAGTAATTTTCTCCATGCTGTCTCCGGCATTCCTGAAGATTTAGAGAGATAGCCTTGTTTTCCATCGGGATAACGGATCCGGTAGAAAGCTCCTTCCGAACCCTCTAAACGGAACCGATCGCCGGAAACCACATCCGACACCGTCTGAGAACGCAGATCCGGATTCTGATTCACAAATCCGTAGTGTGAAGTAACGATCACTTTCTCCGCACGGTTCCACTCATCGTATTCCTCTTTTGTCATCGGGTATACTCCCGCGCTATGTACCCATCCGATGTAATCATCGGGGGTCTGAATACGGTACCAGCTCTTTTTGTCGAGAATACGCACCGGCATTCCCATCAATGCTTGTGTGACCATCTCCGATGAAAAATCGTCCTGAATACGGATGTTGCACACAGAAAGGTTGACCACACCGTAGGTTTTACCCTCCAGTTTGTCTTCATCCGGCAATACATGCAGACTATCAGTAACCTGATACCCCGCTTGCCCAAGTTCCGAGAGAAGAGAGGACTTCGCATCTGCAGAGGTGGTAACTCCCGTCAGAGTAACCTCCTTCCCTGCAACATCGTAATTTACATCGAAAAGGGCAACCCTTTTATCAGGAGCATATTGCTGACGCAAGGTATCATGGAGTTGCTGGATGGCTTCGGGCAGCTTCTTATCTGTGCCTTCCGTAGAAGTACACGCATAGCATAATCCGATGAAAAGGAATAAGGAGAGGTATTTTCTCATGAACTTTATGTTTAGGGAGTTAACTATGTACACAAAGATAGGGATATTTTCTACTTGTGATACACTTTTTCAGGAAAATTAAGAAAGCTATTCCTTCCAATACAGGATACACTCATTTATCCGGCATTGCACAGACTTTTCCTGTCGATGTGTCAGAGAAGGTACCAGGTAAATAATAAAAGGCTCGGTTTGTCAGACCCATAGAAATACCGTATCTTTGCCTGATAAAGCAGTCAGACGGTTTGTCGCTCACAGGATCTCTGTGGGAGGAAAGTCCGGGCAACACAGAGCACCCTACTTCCTAACGGGAAGCTGTCCGTGAGGGTAGAGCAACGTAGAAGAAAAGAACCGCCGTTTTCCCGGTGAGAACGGTAAGGGTGAGAAGGTGGGGTAAGAGCCTACCAGTCTTATGGTGACATAAGGGCTGTACGTCTTAGGGGTTGTAAGGTCATGTATACCGACGTTAAGAGGGCTGCTCGCTCCATGTCGGAGGGTAGACCGCTAAAGTGGAACGGTGACGTTTCACTCAGATAAATGACAAACGCCCTGCTTGCAGGGAACAGAACCCGGCTTACAGGCTGACTGCTTTTTTATTGTTTTATAGGGAAACGGTCCAAACTCCCCGGACTCTACAAATGTTTTATCTACTCCATTAATTCTCGGAAAAATGAAAATAGGCCAACAGATCGTTACATTCTGGAAGTTCATCTCGAACGATATCTGGCGGGTGACAGAGGATGAAGTTACAAAAAGGAAATTCTCTCTTTATACGATCATCAAAACGCTGTATATCGCTATTGATCAGTTTACCAAAGACCGTATCCTCAACAGAGCTTCCGCACTTACTTACAGTACGTTGCTGGCTATTGTACCCATTCTGGCCATTGTATTTGCCATCGCACGGGGGTTTGGTTTTGCTAATCTGGTGGAAAACCAGTTCCGGGACGCATTTGGCGGAGTGAACGATACCACGGAGACCATCCTTCATTTTGTGGATTCTTACCTGTCTCAGACCAAGAGCGGTATCTTTATCGGTATTGGTCTTATTCTGTTGTTGTGGACCGTGATCAACCTGATCAATAACATCGAACGTACGTTCAACCAGATATGGGATATCAAAAAATCGCGGACACCCTACCGGAAACTGACCGATTATTTTTCTATCATCCTGCTGGTACCGCTTCTCATTGTGATCTCTGCCGGAGCTTCCATCTTTGTCAGTACCATCATGAAAGGGATAGAAGATTTTGTGATACTGGCACCGATCATCAAATTCCTGATACGTTCTGTGCCGTTCGTATTGGTGTGGCTGATGTTTACCGGTTTATATATGTACATGCCTAATACCAAAGTCAAATTCAGGTATGCTCTTGTGGCAGGTATACTGGCCGGTACAGCTTATCAGTTATTCCAATACGTATATATCAGCGGACAGCTATGGGTATCCCGCTACAATGCGATATACGGTAGTTTCGCTGCTCTTCCATTGTTCCTGCTCTGGCTCCAGACCTCCTGGACGATCTGTCTCTTCGGGGTAGAGTTTACATACGCGGGACAAAATGTGAATAGTTTCAGCTTCGACAAGGATACACGGAACATCAGCCGCAGGTACCGGGATTTTATCGCTATCCTGATCATGTCTATTATCGTGAAACAGTTCCAGAGGAATGAGACTCCTTATACAGCGGAAGAGATCTCCCAGACCTATAAGATCCCGATCAGACTTACCAAACAAGTCCTCTATCAGCTACAGGAGATCAAATTAATTCACGAATTTATGATTGATGATAAAAACCAGGACATAGGTTTCCTGCCCTCTGTGGATATCAATCAGCTGAATGTAGCGACCTTGCTCGACCGGATAGATACATTCGGTTCGGAAGATTTTAAAATAGATACAGAAACAGAATACAGTCAGCCCTGGCGGGTATTGATTGAAGCCAGGGAAGAATATTACAGGAATGCCAGCCAAGTATTGCTGAAAGACCTGTAATATTTACGATTTACTCATTTACGATTTACGATTTGGAAAGCAACTTTCCTTATGCTATTATCCACATGTAGAGACGCATATTTGCGTCTCCGCGATCCAGACCCGCAAACGGTATGTGATTGAAGGATTTACAGGAAGGATCCTATAAATAAGCGAATCCCACTATAAACACATACATTTCCCAGCACCAGAGGCTGACAAGCAGCTCTCTGGTCTGGAATAAAGGGTTGCAATCTTTTTTCCGGTCGGCCGTCTTTATCCGGCATACAATCTAATATTCATCAATGGATCTAATACTTATTATAAGAGATCACTTTATCTTTGGGTTTTCTGATCTTACGCCGTTTGTCTTTCAGGGGATAGCCTATTACAACATCCAGCAACAACCGCCTGGATGAAGGGATCCCTGTCAGTTCTTTTATCTCCTTTTCATCAAACCATCCCAGGATACAGGATCCCAGGCCTTCATCCTCGGCAGCCAGAGCGATATGTGAAGCTGCGATCCCCAGATCGATCAACGGGAAATGCTTGTCTTTCACTTTTCCTCCCAGCAGGGAGGTGATGTTGGCAGATTCCTCTACGATCAGGATATGCACAGGGGCTTCTCTGGCAAACTTGTTCATACCCAATCCGGCAGTCGCCCGACCCACTTTACGGGCCAGTTCCGGATCGGTAATGACGACAAACTTCCAGGGTTGGGCGTTACAGGCAGAAGGAGCCATACGGGCAGCCTCAAGAATACGCTCCAGTTTCTCCCTCTCTACCTGACGCTCCGGATCAAAAGAGCGATCGCTCTGACGGGACAGAGCCAGTTCCAGGAACTTCATATCAGTTGACAGATCCGTTCAGAGAGATCATGCGGCTGATATACTTACCGATGATATCAAATTCCAGATTCACCACTGTACCCACACGAAAGGTATGGAAGTTGGTATGCTCATAGGTATAAGGAATAATCGCTACCTGGAAGGTGTCCTCTGTAGGATTGCATACCGTCAGGCTGACACCGTTTACGGTAACCGAACCTTTATCTACCGTAAAATACCCTCTTTGGGCCATCTCTTTATCGAACGTATATTGGAAAGTATAGTACCAGCTTCCCTCTGCGTCCCGTATATCGGTGCAGACGGCGGTCTGATCCACATGTCCCTGCACGATATGACCATCCAGACGGCCGTTCATCATCATGCTACGTTCTACATTCACTTTATCTCCTGTCTCCAGCAGACCCAGATTCGAACGTTCCAGTGTTTCTTTCATGGCTGTCACGGTATAGGTATCTTCCGTAGTTCCGACTACCGTCAGACAAACACCGTTGTGAGAGACACTCTGGTCTATTTTAAGTTCCCTGACAAACGAACAGGACAGGGTCAGGTGTACATTCTCCTGTTCTTTTTCTAATGCAACAACTGTTGCGTACTCTTCTACTATTCCGGAAAACATAAGCTGTTCTTTTTAATGTTACGATCACACTTTCTCTTCGAATCCCTCCCTGCAGACACCCCCGGAAAGGAGTTCCCGAAACAGACTCTCTTTCAAAAAGAGAGAAGCCGGGAAACAAATCCCAACTTGCCCGGATTGATGCAAGGGATATCCTATCTTCTACAAAGATACAAAGAAAAGAAGAAAAACAGGTTCTCAGAGCAGGCATAAAAAAAATAGGGCTTTTCACAAAGCCCTATTTTTCAGTTTTCAATAGGTATTAGTTTTTTTAAGGTAAAAAGATTGTTTTCAGGATAACGATGCAAATATAGGGGCTTTTCACCTTACAGACCAAATAATAAAACATGTCTTATAACATATTTTTGTCATTTCTTTGGTTTTATTATCATTTAGTGACTTACCCCC
>JAJBTC010000092.1 GCA_020861095.1 Bacteroides sp. | reverse complement strand
TTTACGATTTACTCCCTTCGGTCATGACCATTATTCGATTCTTTACATTAAAGAACGTTGACGATTGACGATTTACGATTGAGATTACTCTTTATTGGGTTGAACAGGTTTTCTTTTTATCAGACAGAAGAACAAAAGAACAGATAAGAGTTTTAAGTGATAAGTTTTAAGATATGGCTCATTACTTATAAATACATGTGGTTCTACACATATATTCTCTTTCTTCATCTGTTCTTTTGTTCTTCTGTCTATTTTATCGTAAATCTCTCCGCGTCTTTACAAGTAGATGTTAACGTTGATCTATTTGTGTTTTCAATCGTAAATCGTCAATCGTCAAATCGTAAATCCCTTCATAAGGCATCCAGGTACTTAGCCAGATAGAATTCCGTAGCTCCGGATCTGTATTGCACGATGTAGCGGGGGTGTTCCAGTTCGACCAACCGACGGAAGAATTTCTCTTTCCGGTTGATCTCACGGATGAATTTCGCGTTGCGTTTGCCCAGTATATAACAGACTTCCGTATCTATGCCGAAGGAGATCTGCCGGCGCAGGCTGCTGACCATAAAATCGTACATGATGCGGATCAGTTCGTTATCGTCGTAATAATTACAGTTTACCCAGTTGCCCTTCTTATTGTACGTGATAAAGCCCAGTGGACAGATGGAATTGATGTAATAATCTCCGTAGAATTTTTCGGCTCCTCCGTATGCCCGGATCATATCGTAGACAAAGACAGAAGAGGGTTCGTGGGTAGAGACAGACTCTATACGAATGCCACAGACATCGTTCATGCGTTTGGAATCGGTGAAAGGAATGCCTGTGACACCTGCACCCAGACGCCCCGGATTGATCCCGAGGATGAGCCGGCGGGGATTTTCGTCGTTATAGAATTTGTTGTAGAACTTTTCGGAGATGTCGTTTATCTCCGGATTGTTCTGAAAAGGATTGAGTACCTGTATGTGATCGGGCAGAGGACCGGTAAACGAAAGTTCCCTGTTGAACTGAATTACTTTACTGCCGAATGTTGCCATAGTGTCTTGTTTACGGATCGGTTTGTTGATGGATATACAAAGATAGTCATTTCCTGTGAAATGAGGATGTATGGCTGGTGTGTCAGGCGTTCCAGGCGTTCCAGGCCGGTGATGGGCATGCCTTATTATTCTTTCAGGATCACTTCTTCCGCTTTTTTGCGGTGCGAGCAGGACATTCGTTCGCCATAGCCGATACGCAGCAGAATGTTCGGATATTCTTCCGTGAGGTTCAGCGCATGGGCCATACAGGCTGAAAGTTCCGCTATTTCGTTGGGCTGATTGAAATAGGAATGAACGATACCCAGTTCTGTCGCGGTCAACAGGAAACGCTGCAACGTACGTCCCAGACCGACCCATTCGGCTATGGTATGGTTCTGTGTGGTGAACAGTACGAAATGAGAAGCGGAAGCGATCTTTCGATTGTCTGCTTTCACTTGCGAACGTTCGTTGATAGCGGTATGTATGACTGGTCTGGAGATACATAGGGGCAGGTTGGGAGCGCCAAACACCTGATAACTCAGGCCGTCCCGCGTAGCCAGGGTCTGTTTCCTGTTGTAGCGCATCCACTCTTTCAACTCTTTTTTGAAAGCTTCGTCGCGCATTTGCAGGCGGTTTCCCTGCTCCACATAGCTGCGAAGGGTATCGAACTCCGCGGTTCCGTTTTCATAGAAACGGATCTGTACCCTTTCTTCTGCGGATACCTGTTGCAACAGGTCCAGTGTGTCCGCTTCGATCCGTCTGTGGGTGTAGGTACTGCGGTTGGTCTGCCGGACAGGGATCTGTGCGAACAAGGGATGTCCGGTCTGCGGCTGGCTGGTGGCCGACAGTTCTATCCGGATCACTCCGTCCTCTCCGATGGTTGTTTCCGTCTGGTATCCTTTGACAGATGCGGCGAGGCATAGGTTTTCCAGTGCACATCCGAGGCTGATAAATAATTCCCGGTGATGGGTATCTGCTACCGGAAGCGCCTTCTCGTAATTGGGATGGATCTCGATCTGGTTTTCTGCCAGCCGGAAAAGCCAGGGCTGGGTATTGTGTCCGGAGGGTGCCTGAATGGCATTTTCTACCATAAACATCAGATCGGTATCACAGGCCGGAGACAGATCCGGATTTTGTGCGTGAAGCAGGGAAGCTACGATCATAAAAATCAGGTTTATTGTTAGTTTCCTGTACATTTCTTTTTGAATGAAGGATGGTATTTAATGGCTGTATAATAGATGATTGTCGGATCCGATGGCTTATGTCCGGATATAAAGATCCCTGGAGATAGAGGAGAGTTTTTCTTTGTCTGATCTATGTACACGATTCTTTGTTTCTCTGAGGAGTTTTTGTTTCAGGGTTACATCCATTTGTCAATCAATAGATGGATGCCAGCTTCCAGTTGCTCCCATCCTTTCCCGGTCTGTATAGGCAGACCGTTGTAGGTATCACAAGTGTCCGCGAACATGGCCAGGTATGTGATGGTACTGCTGATCAGCGTAGCCAATATCTGTATCTCGGAGTAGGGGATGCCTGTAACTTTATTCACAAACTCTATCAGGCGGATACCGTTTTCCTCCCTGCGTTTTCTGATCTCTCCCACCAATGGGTTACGGGCTGATAATTCCCAGCGATATAGCCGAATAAGTAACTTGTCTTCACGGAGTTGTCTGATCTGCTGTCCGAACAATCCTTTCACAAACGTCTTGATATCCTCTCCGGGCAGGATGTCAGCAGGGATGTTCACCCAATAATCCCGTTGCATGATGTAGCGTGCGATCAGTTCCTCCAGCGAACCGAAATAGCGGTATATCAACATTTTCGATACACCTGCTTTGTGTGCTACGGCATTTACACCCAGAAACTCAAGCCCGCTTTCTTCAATCAGTTGCCCTACGGCTTCAAGCAGCCGCTTCTCTGTACTTTCCCGGTCTTTTTCGGACGTTGTCATTGCTCTTTTAGTTATATGTTACCAAGTGGTCACAAAGATATGTTACTTATTGGTAACATACAAGCGAAAGTACGTTTTTTTATGTACAAGCAAGATAAATGTTTCTTTTCCGTGCATCGCTGAGGTCTGTCTGGTAAACTACAGCAAGGAGGGAAAAAATACAGGATTTAGTTGTGTATAAGTATGTATATATTGAGGTATGTGGCAAAAGCAACCCAGAGAATATAAGGAACAAACAGCCACGCGCTGACTCTGGATACCGGATACACCTTACAGGCATAGTAGATGATCACACCTTCCAGCAGCAGGATATCTATGGCCCCCAGTAAAGGGTTCTTATATACAAAAAAGAAAAAGCTCCAGGCGAAATTCAACAGGAGTTGTATGGAAAACAAGAGGATCAGGAATTTCTTCCGGTTGCTATCGGAATTGATCACTAACCCTATGGATACTCCCATACACACATACAATATGCTCCATGCGATGGGAAATATACTGTTCGGGGGATCCAGTGGCGGCTTTTCGAGAAAGGGATACCAGTTGTGTACGGAGTCTGTCTGGAAATGGCTGGCAATCCCACCCCATACAAAGCAAATAGCTATGGGAATAAGTATACCTAAAGTCTTTTTCATCTCTTTCTGTCTGATGGTTGGATTCCGGATGGAATCCATTTCTGTTTAAACTTATATAAGGGTCAATTGGTTCATGGAGATGGCTTTCATTTAGCTGATGTTATAAAGAAAAAAGGTGCGGAACTTCCTGAAAACACTGCGGAAAATACCTGCAGGTTGGGATTTTCGGGATAAATCAGGTATCTTTGTATACATATATCCTTGAATGAATAGGTCTGTAATCTGGAATCTCTGGCACGGCTGCCATAAAATCAGTGAAGGTTGCCGGCATTGCTACGTCTATCGTGGGGATGCCCGACGTGGGGTAGACAGTACGGTGGTGAAGAAGACGAAACGTTTTGACCTGCCGGTCCGGAAAAAGAAAAACGGAGCATATACCATACCGCCCGGCACAGAGGTGATGACCTGTTTTACTTCCGATTTCTTTGTGGAGGATGCCGGTGGCTGGCGCGATGAAGCCTGGGATATGATCCGTGAACGGAAAGACCTGACTTTCTTTATGATCACCAAACGTATCCATCGGTTGCAACAGTGTCTGCCGGACGACTGGGACGAGGGGTATGAGCATGTAACGATCTGTTGCACCATAGAGAACCAGCAACAGGCCGATTTCCGGTTACCGATTTACAAAGAGGCGCCTCTCCGCCATAAGATCCTTATCTGTGAACCTCTGCTCGGACCGATCGATCTTTCTTCCTGGTTGGGCGATTGGGTGGAACAGGTGGTGGCAGGTGGGGAGTCGGGCCGGGAAGCCCGCATCTGTGATTACGAATGGATCAAAGCCATTCGTGATGCCTGTGTGGAGAAGAGTGTCGCTTTCCGGTTCAAACAAACGGGTACCCATTTCAGAAAAGAGGGACATCTCTATCAGGTGGCCCGTCAGTTCCAGCATGCGCAGGCACGAAAAGCGGGTATCAACTTCCAGCCCCCTGATCGCTGACTGGTTTGTCAGGGTGGTATATATCCTGACGAAGAGCAGGCAGAGATCGGGATGGTGAAGAAAAGTAGGATCCCCTTCTCTTTGTTCCGATCCCGTATGTATTTACATGCATATACAGGATCGGAACAAAGAGAAGGGGATCGGGTGTCGCTGTATCCGGGCCGTCAGAATGCCTCTTTTCCGCAGAGGAATTACAGGGCTTTCCGTATTTTCTTACCTACTTTTAATGCCGATGCCGGATTCTGTCCGGTGATTAATCGCCCGTCTACCACTACATGAGGCATCATCGGGGCGGATTTTTCAAATTGTCCTCCATGTTCTTTCAATCTATCTTCCAACAGGAAAGGTACGATCTCTTCCCGTTTCATAATTACCTCTTCTTCGTTGGTAAATCCTGTTACTTTCTTTCCACTGATCAGGAACGTATCATCGCTCAGACGCACATTTACCAATCCGGCCGGTCCATGACAGACAGCGGCTACCACACCCCCTGCTTCATAGATCTGACGGGTGATGTGGGCCAGTCGGGTCTGGGGAGGAAAGTCCCACATGGCACCGTGTCCACCTGCAAAGAAAATAGCCTCGTACGCAGCCGGATCTACCTCTTCAGGTTTCATACTGCTGATGATCTTTTTCTGATATTTCTGGTTGTTCCAGAACATCCGGCTGATCGGATCGGTCAATTGGAAACCTTCGACGGGGGGAGTACCTCCGTGGGGACTGACGAAATCAATT
>JAJBTC010000146.1 GCA_020861095.1 Bacteroides sp. | reverse complement strand
GTCCCTCCGGCTGTTAATTGCATATTCATTTAATCATAATAGCATTTGTATGAGAAAAATTTATGATAACCTGGAATATACCGTCAAACATTGGTGGATGTCCCTGTTATTAGGTATCCTTTACCTGATTGTCGCCATTTTCCTGATCATTAACCCGTTAAGTAGTTATGTGGCGTTAAGTCTCCTGTTCAGCATTACCATGCTGGTGACGGGAGTTGCAGAGATCGTTTTTGCCCTGGGCAACCGTAAACAGATAAGCAGTTGGGGTTGGTACCTGGCAGGAGGTATTATAGACCTTATCCTGGGTATCTATTTATTGGCTTATCCGTGGCTGAGTATGGAAGTCATACCTTTTATTATTGCTTTCTGGCTTATGTTCCGCGGATTCTCTGCCGCAGGTTACTCACTCGACCTCAAGCGTTACGGTACCCGCGAATGGGGATGGTATCTGGCATTTGGTATTCTGGCTATTATCTGTTCCATCATTATTCTGTGGCAACCCCTGATCGGAGCGCTGTATGCTGTATATATGATCGCTTTCACTTTTTTAGCGATCGGAATGTTCCGCATCATGCTCGCGTTCGAACTGAAAGGACTGTATAACCGAACCAAAGAATCCGGTTACGTACCGAAAACGGAAGAAGTCTGATCTTCCCGGGACCAGTGGATATGAAAAAGATGTATCCTTTGTATAGGAAGCACATTTGCTGTTCTGCTCTTCTTTTACTGTGAAATATATTAGAAATGCGTAAAATCTGGCTCTTATACAACAATGGAGTGCCCAAAAAGAATGAACCTTTACTACGCTATGCGAATGGGCTAAAGGTCCTATCGATTTTAGCTCATGAGGTTCAACCCCGGGACATTTGCATACATCCATAGGGAGAGTTCTGAAAGAATGACCGAAAATGACATTAGCCTGATTAGCAATCTTTAGATCAGTACTATTCGTAGGGTGGCTAAGTTTTCGATCCTTCTTTCAGAACTCTGTTTATTTAATTATATTTATTTCCCAGGGTGATGTTCGCTCCGGTACCCTGCACTCCCTTACCCGGACTGGAATCGATAGGGCTTTCAGCCCATCCATTACATACCTTGTTCTATCCTTCTTATTGAAGCACAAAGGACAATGTAGAGCGAATATCCGTTGATGAGGATCCGATATAGGCTTTGAACTTACCCGGATCTGCCTTCCAGTCGTGAAGATCTTCATCAAAATACATCAGATCTTCCGGCTCAATGGTGAAAGAGACTACTTTTTCCTCACCGGGCTGCAATTCTATTTTATGAAACCCTTTGAGTTCTTTAACAGGACGGAGTACAGCACTTTTCTCCTCTCCGATGTACAACTGGACCACCTCTTTTCCGGTAACATTTCCTGTATTACGCACCGGAACAGTGACTACTATGCGGTCATCCGCACCGGCCAGGGTCACTTTATCTGCCTGTGACTTGCCATAAGCAAACGTCGTATAACTCAGCCCATGTCCGAAGGGGAACAGTGCCGGGATCTTTTTGGTATCGTGCCAGCGGTAGCCTACCAGGATATCCTCTTTATAGATCTGTCGGATACTGTCTCCCGGATAACTCATGTAATCAAAAGCATGTGCACCGTTATCAGACAATTTCACAGGAAAGGAGAAAGGTAATTTTCCACTGGGGTTCACCTCACCGGAAAGGATGTTGGCAATGGAATGGCCTCCCTGTGATCCCAGATACCAGGATTGCACAATAGCAGGAACTTTTTTGATCCACGGCATTTCCACCGCGTTCCCGCTGATCAGTACCATGACCATATTCTTATTCACCTGCAGGACCTCCTCTATCAGTTCGTTCTGTCCGAAAGGCAATCCGTAGGTGATCCTGTCTCCGGCTTCACAATCCTGCTGATGGTTTTTGTTCAACCCTCCCACATAGATCACCAGATCGGCTTCCCGAGCCTGGGCTACGGCATCGGCACGCAACGAATCCATGACAGAAGCCGGGATCTCCTCGATATTACTGTACATAGAGCGTCCGGACATATATCCTTTGGCGTATACAATCTTATCGCCGTAGACCGCCTGAAGACCTGCCAGCGGAGAGATCTCTTCTTTTACTTTCAGTTCGGACGAGCCCCCTCCTTGGGTCAGACTGCGGGTCGCGTTTTCACCGACCACCAGTATGCGATCGTATTTGCTGCCATCGATCGGAAGCAAAGGAGATGTTTTCTTATCCGGAGCCGCGTTTTTCAGCAACACGGTTCCCTCTTCTCCTATCCGGCGGGCCACTTCGGCATGCTCTTCCGTGGCAAAAGATCCCCACGGACGCTGGCTGTTCATTGCCGTACGGAAAATGAGCCTCAATATCCGGCTGGCTTTGTCGTCTATGGTAGACAGAGGTACTTCACCGTTTTTCAGCATATCCAGATAGGGACGGGCTAAGTAATAATCGTCGTAATTGAACTCCGATTCCGAAGTCAGTCCATTCGTATACGAACCCATTTCTATATCTAATCCATACAGGGCAGCTTCACGGGTATCGTGTGCTCCACCCCAATCGGTAATGACGCAACCATCGAATCCCCAGTCCTGCTTCAGGATCTTCTGCAAAAGCAATTCGTTGTGGCAGGCATGCTGACCACGTACCTTGTTATAGGCTCCCATGATGCTCCAGGCTCCTCCTTCGTGTACGGAGGCTTTGAAAGCGGGCAGATAGATCTCATACAACGCGCGATCGCTCAACTCGACATCAATGTGTCCCCGCCACAGTTCCTGATTGTTCAGCGCATAATGCTTTACACAGGCAGCTACACCGTTCTTCTGCATTTCCTGTATGTAAGGGACTACCAGTACAGAGGCCAGATGCGGGTCCTCACCCATGTATTCGAAATTACGTCCGTTCAGTGGCGTGCGGTAGATGTTGACACCCGGTCCCAGCAATACATCTTTACGCCGGTAGCGTGCCTCCTCTCCTATGGCCCTGCCATACAAAGCAGACATTTCGGGATCCCAGGTCGCGGCCAGACAGGTAAGCGCCGGAAAAGCCGTACAGGAGTCATTGGTCCAGCCGGCATTTCCCCAGGAATTCCACTGGATCTCTTCGCGCACTCCGTGAGGTCCATCACTCATCCAGAGTTCGGTTATACCCAACCGGGGTACTCCGCCACTACTGAACTTACTCTGCGCGTGACACAGCTTTACTTTCTCTTCCAGTGTCATACGGCTGAGTGCATCCTGCACACGTTCTTCCAGGTCTCTGCTCTCATCTAAATATACAGGTTGCTGCGCCCTGGCAGGGTTTACCATACAACAAACTGCGAGAGCAAAAAGAATCAGGGTCTGTTTTTTCATGTTTATAGAATACAATGATACATTATTAAAAAATCTGATCTATTATTTGAAATGCCTTCAATCGGACATGGTAAATGGAGGCTGTGTGTCCCATCAGTTACATAGGTATGTTGGGCCTGGACCGCAGAGACGCACGCCGTGCGTCTCTACATGTACGTGAAAACATAGGAACCTTGCATTTCAAATCGTAAATCGTAAATCAGTAAATCGTAAATCCCTTCATTTTGCCTGCAAACGAACATCCGCCTGTTGCAGGCCCGCGGAAGTAGCTGTCAGGCGAATGTCTCCCGCTTTGCCGTCATTTTGGAGCACAACTAAGCATTTCCCGTAAAAGGCTTCCCGCTGCGGAGCTTTAAAGCTCTCTAAGGAAGTCTGACTTCCATTGTCTACACCGGCTACAAAGCCCGCACCCTGTACATCAAAATGTACCAGATTGTCTGCATTAGGACAAAGATTTCCATCCTTATCTAAGATCTCTACCGTCACGAAACTCAGATCCGTACCATCCGCATGTATCAGGTCGCGGTCTGCCGTCAGACGGATCTGAGCAGGCTCACCCGCCGTGTGTATTTCCTGCTCCTTCACCACCTTACCGTCTTTGCGGGAAACAGCTTTGATGCTACCCGGCTGATACTCCACACGCCACCACACGTGATAGGTATCCGGTTCTTTACTCCTGCTGCCCTGAGACACTCCATTCACAAACAATTCCACTTCATCGGCATGGTTGTAATAGGCCCACAGATCTATGGTCTGTCCCGGTTCCCAATTCCAGTGTGGAAAGAGATGCAAGACCGTCTGATCGGTCCACTCGCTCTGATACATATAATATACATCCTTCGGAAATCCCGCCAGATCGATGATCCCAAAATAGGAACTGCGCGCCGGATACCAATAAGGAGTGGGCTCTCCCAGATAGTCAAATCCGGTCCAGATATACATTCCACTGATGAAATCATGGTTCTTCACCCATTTCCAGCTCTCTTCATGGGTAGTTCCCCAGGGCACATGGCAATTGTCGTACGAAGAGCAGGAATAGCTTTCGTCATAGAAAGGAATATCCCAGCGCACGGGCCAGATATACATCGAGTCGCTGGGCATCCGGTAGTATCCGCGTGTCATCAGTGCCGAGGTAGACTCCGTCACGATGAAAGGCATACCCGGAAAATTCCTGGGAACATCGGCAAAGTCATTCTCGTGGTAATTGAATCCGATCATATCCAGCGCGTTAGCCCGGAACAGATGATTGCTGGGGCTGGGTTCGTTGTTACCGGTCGTGATGGGACGCGTCGGGTCCAGTTCCCTTACCATATCCGCCAGTTTCTTCGTAAGCAGGGAGTTGACACTCATCTCTTCTCCTTCGGCAGCCAGCGTACTCGGATCGCGCCTGAAGTTAAGAAGCAGGTTGGCCGACTGTATATCCAAGGTATCGGCATTGGCATCGGTCCACTGTTCGAGCACCTCGTTGCCGAGACTCCACATAAAAACAGAAGCATGATTGCGATCCCGTTTGATGTGATCGGTCAGGTCTCTTTCGTGCCATTCGTTGAAATAGCGGGAATAATCGTGAGCCGTCTTTCGCTTGCGCCACATATCGAAAGTCTCATCCTGCACGATAAATCCCATACGGTCGCACAGTTCCAGCAGTTCGGGAGCAGGCGGATTGTGTGCGCAACGGATACCGTTGCATCCCATCTCTTTCAGTATTTCTAATTGTCGTTCCAGTGCCCGTACATTCACAGCAGCCCCCAGACATCCCAGATCATGATGCTGGCAAACGCCTTTGATCTTCACCGGTTGCCCATTGAGGAAGAAACCTTTGTCCGCGTCAAAATGAAAATCACGAACCCCGATCCGCGTGTCGTAATTATCTACCAGTTTTCCATCCACACGCACTTCGGTACGTACGGTATACAGGTAAGGATCTTCCAGGGTCCAGAGCGTCGGACGATCGAAAGCGATCTGCTGATGGGTCTCCACGGCCTGATCTTTTGTCAGGGAGACCGGAGTAGTTACTTTGGCCACACTGCTGCCCGACGCGTTCAGAAGCACGGAAGTCAGTTCTGCCCGCGCGTCTGTCTCTCCGTCATTTTTCACTGTAGTCGCGATCTCTACTACCGCCTTTTCCGCTGTAGCCACCGGAGTCGTGATGTACGTACCCCACAGGTCCACATGCACCGGATCGGTTACCGTCAGCCAGACATTGCGGTAGATACCGCACCCACTGTACCAGCGGGAGTTGGGTTGTTCGCTGTTGTCTACCCGCACCGCCAGTACATTCTTCTCACCCGGGCGGAGATAAGGGGTCAGATCGTGCCTGAAAGAGATATACCCATAGGGACGTATACCCAGCGAAGTACCGTTGATAAACACTTCGGCATTCATATAGATACCGTCAAAGTCTACAAAGGTCTTTTTACCTGCTGTTGAGGCATCCGGCACAAAGGTCTTCCTGTACCAGCCAACGCCCCCGGGAAGTGCTCCTCCTCCGCTGCCGGAAGGATGGTCGGGACTGAAAGAGCCCTCTATGGCCCAGTCGTGAGGCAGTTGGAGACGACGCCACCCGGAATCATCAAAACCCGGAGCCGATGCTTCCGGCACATCTCCCAGATGAAAGGTCCAGTCCGCGTTGAAATTCGTGTGTTCTCTGGCCGACTCACTCCGGGATGCACATCCCGTCAACAGTCCTGCCAGGCATAACCAAATAAGTAAGGAAATATTCTTCATAGCAATTAGAATGAATGAAAACCGCACAACCTCCACGTCCTCACTCAGGCGATACAGGCTGTGCGGTCTGTCATAAACGTAATATTTATAGTTTCACAATCTGGCGGCTTCCGTCGTAAGTAACCGTCTGTCCCTGCTGTCCGGCCTCATACGCACCCGGATTTTCCTGGTCTACCAGCACAATATGGAACGTACGTTGCTGCAACATGCCGTCAAACTCTCCTTCGCGCGCTCCGATCAATAGCGAACGGGCCGCGTCGTCATACTCAAACGGGATCATGGCAAATTTACCATTTTCATAGTTATAATTCACATTTTCATCCTCATATAATGTAAATGTGCCGTTCTGACCCGCATACACATACAGAGTAATATGCTCTGCCGGCTTCTCGTCGCTGTACTGCATATCCGGACCGTAAGGGAGGATGGCCCCTTCCCGCACGAACAGAGGAATGCGTTCGTAAGGAGCTGATACCTTGCGCATTTGTCCGCCCGTGATGTACTGACCGGTATAGAAATCATACCAGCCAGACGTTTCCGGGAAGTATACATCCCGGTCGCGGGCTCCGTATTCATACACCGGACATACCATCAGCGCAGGTCCGAACATATACTGATCACCGATGTTGTTGACTCTGGTATCCTTGCCATAGTCCATGACCAGGGCACGCATGATCGTATAATCATTGAAATAGGTCATTCCGGCCAATGAGTAGATGTAAGGCATCATGTTGTACCGCAGTTTGTTGTAATAGGTCATAGACTGATAAGCCGGATGTCCTTCAGGAGCAATGTTCCAGGGTTCCCGGTAAGGGAACTGACCGTGCGTACGGAACAACGGGCAGAAGGCCCCGAACTGATACCAGCGCGCGTTTAGTTCACGCCACTCCTTGTTGTCGGCGTTTTCACGACCGGTCCGGTCAAATTCATACTGTCCCATCTCGTACCGACGTTCTACACAGAAACCACCGATATCCATGGTCCAGTAAGGTATTCCACTCATGGCAAAGTTGAGCCCGGCTGAGATCTGCGCTTTCATATCTTCCCAACGGGTAGCGATATCTCCACTCCAGGTGGCAGTCGCGTACCGCTGTAATCCGGCAAAACCGGACCGGGTGAGCTGGAACACGCGACGGTTGGGGTCTTCTTCACGCAACCCTTCGTAGATCGCTTTCGCATTCATCAGGGCGTAGGCATTGAAGTATTTGGTAGAGGGTCCCAGCGCGGTAGGTCCGCACAAGGCTTTGCGGTACTCCATATCGGTACAGTCTCGTACATTCGGCTCACTGGCATCCATCCACCAGGCATCTATGCCCAACGGATAAAGTTTGTCTCTCATCTGGTTCCAGAAGAGTTTCTGTGCACCTTCGCTATAGGCATCGTAGAAGGAGCCGATATAGCCATGCCCGATCCAGTCGCGGATACTGTCTTCGATGGCGCGTCGATACATCCATCCTCTCTCATCGAATTGTTTGAAATGCTCTGTGGTCATATAGAATTTCGGCCATACGGAGATCATCATCTTCGCGTGCATAGCGTGAATACTGTCTACCATTCCTTTCGGGTCCGGGAAACGAGCCTTGTCAAAGTCGTGACTGCCCCACGCGTCCTCGGGCCAGTAGCTCCAGTCGAGTACGATGTTATCTATCGGGATCTGGCGATCACGGAACCCTTTCAAGGCATCTAAGATCTCGTCCTGGGTCTTGTAGCGTTCGCGGCTCTGCCAGTAGCCCATCGCCCATTTGGGCATGATGGGTGACTTGCCGGTCAGCGTACGGTATCCGCTGATCACTTCGTCCATCGAATCTCCGTATACGAAATAATAATCGATCTCATTGCCCATTTCGCTGTACAGCGCCAGCTTGGTCTGTTCTTCTTCAGGCACAGGTGTCAATACCCGCAACGCACAGTAAGACTCCCCTCCGTCGGGTTCCCATTCGATACGCAGAGGCACCTTCTTACCCGCTTCCAGGTTTACGGCAAATTTATAACTGTTGGGGTTCCAGGCCGTGCGCCAGCGTTCGGGAACAATGAGTTCGTTGTTCAGATACACTTTTACGTAACCGGCATAATAGAGGTGGAAGCGAAACTCACCGCTCTCTGCAGGTTCCAGCTCGCCTTCGAAAGTCACGTTAGAGCCCATCAGCGGAAAATCTTTCGGAAGATATTCTTTATTGGCGCTGAGATTCTCAAAGTAAAGGAAAGGTTCCGTACGTACTAAGGTCTCTTTTCCGCTACGGGCAGCAGGTACATAGGTACCGGTCAGCCCCCCTTCCTGGCCTTCCTTATTATAGAGTTTAAATACATCATTGAGTTGCGCGTAGTCGCGGCTGTCACCGAAACGGCTCAGCGAGTAGTTGTCCCACAAAATGCCGTAGTTCTTATTAGAGATCACAAAAGGTACGGATACTTTCGTGTTGTACTGAAAGAGTTCTTCGTTCTTTCCTTTGTAGTTGAATTCGTCTGCCTGGTGTTGTCCCAGCCCGTAGAAAGCATCATCGGCCGGAGACTCAAACACCTGACGCAGCTCGTACCCTTTGGTACCTTCTACCTCTATGGCTCTGAACGATTTTCCTCCTCCGGTATTTTCACGCAAGATCGCATGGCCTGCCGTATCTGTGAAGCGCACTTCACCGGTAGCCCGTGTCACAATGGCACGCAAGGCGGAGGTAGAGAGGGTCACCTCTTCTTCATTCGCTTCCACGTCGAAAGCGGGAATATCGGTGGGAGGTATAATGATGAGGCTCTTTTCATCCACGAATCTGTTCCCCGCGGTAGCAGAGACGCGGATTATTTTCTCACCTGCGACTTCCAGCCGCACCCGGCTCACCTCTCCCGGTTGCTCCTGCTTCACTTTTACTACGATCCCGTTGCGGGTCTTCTCATAGCCTTTGTTTCCACAGGCTGTGAACAGAAAGATCGCCAACAGGTACAAACAAGTGTTTTTCATCATTTCCTGATATGTTTTAGTTATTAATTTCATCCTCGTAAAAATACGACAATTGAAAAAACCGGAAATGATACTTTGTTTTACAAGCAGGTACGATTTGTATGATCGGGGGTTACAGGATGTTTCCCGAAAGGGTCGTGTTTGTTAACGACCCTTGTAGTCGGAAGGCAGGACCCCGAATTCTTCTTTGAAATATTTACTGAAATACTTGGGACTGTTGAATCCGACTTCATAAGCGATCTCCGATACATTCAGCTGACTTTCGCGCAACAGTTGCGCCGCGCGTTTCAGACGGATCACACGGATAAACTCAATGGGAGACTTACCGGTAATGGCCATCAACTTCTTATAGAGATGCACCCGGCTCATACCCAGTTCACGGCTCAACTCTTCTACGGAAAGATCGCTGCGATTCATATGGTCTTCGACATACTGCACAGCGCGCCGGATCAGTTTTTCGTCTAAAGAAGTGATAGCGATCTCACTGGGTACGGGGTCGATCTGTCCGTTGAACTGCTCCTGCTGCTGCTGACAGATCTCGAGCAATTTCTTTATACGCAAGGAAAGTATTTCAAAATTAAAGGGCTTGGTGATGTAGTCGTCGGCACCGATAGAAAGCCCTTCTACTTTTTCCTCATCCGCGCTGCGGGCGGTAAGCAGGATCAGGGGAATATGAGAGGTACGGATGTCACTCTTGACCAGGCGGCACACCTCGTGTCCGTCCAGTTCGGGCATCATCACATCGCAGATGATGATGTCCGGTTGCAGATCCGGGATCATCTTCCAGGCTTCCAATCCGGTAGCGGCTTCTTCGATCCGGTAATTGCCTTTCAGACAGTCTTTCAGGAAATAGCGGAAGTCGGCATTGTCATCTACAAGCAATACCATCGGAGCCTCTGTGAGTAAGGCCGGCATTTCTTCTTCCTGTAAGACTTCCACTCCGGAGGTCTGTACAAATGTCACTTCATCTCCCTCCTCTTGTCCCGACTGTAAGGTAGTCAGTGCTTCCTGATTCAGAGCCGCACGCACCACAGGGATGGTAAAGACAAACACAGACCCTTTGGGTGTATTATCCTCTACCCAGACATACCCATAATGGAGGGCCACAAACTCTTTGACCATGTGCAGTCCGATACCACTGCCTATGAATTTGTGTTCATCGGAATGTTGCACCTGGTAGAAACGCTCAAATACCCGCTCTTTGTCTTCGTCGCGTATCCCTATTCCGGTATCCGCGACACGTACCTCCAGCTGTTCGGGACTATCGGCCGTGGCAGGCAACAGATTTACAAAGATATGCACCTCTCCTCCCTCTTCGGTAAACTTGAACGCGTTGGAAAGGAGGTTCATCATGATCTTACCCAACTTATCTTCGTCAAACTCCATCCACAGGACATGCAGCGGAGAAGAAAAATGAAGGGTAATGCCTTTCTTCTCGGAGATCTGTACAAAAGACTGGCAGATGTTCTTCATGAAAGGGATAACATCTTCCGTAATGGGACTCAGCAAATGCCCGCTCACGTCGCTCTTACGGAAGTCGAGCAACTGATTCACCAGATTGAGCAGACGGAGCGAATTGCGATGCACCATCACAAGTTTCTGCTTATATTCTTCCATGGGCATGGTGCGTATCATATTCTCCAGCGGAGAGATGATCAATGTCAGGGGCGTACGCAGGTCGTGACTGATGTTGGTAAAGAAGCGGAGCTTCATCTCGTTGAGCTCCATATTGCGTTCCGATTCCAGTTCCAGTTGTTTCACCTCAAACTTATGCCGCTCACTGCGTAACAGCAGGTAACGGGCAAAGAGCAAAGCCGACAATATCAGAAAAGCATACAAGGTATAGGCTCCTCCCGAACGCCAGAAGGGGGGCCGGATCCGGATCGACAGTTCGGTAGGCTCCTCGTTCCATACCCCATCGCTGTTGGCTGCTTTGATGAGAAGAGTATATTTGCCTGGTGCCAGATTGGTATAGGTCACACCGTGCTGTCCGTCTTCCGTATACAGCCAATCCGTATTAAATCCTTTCAGCATATAGGCATATTCGGTCTTTTCCGGAAGTATATAGTTCATTCCCGAAAATGAGATGGAAAATACATTCTGCCGGTACTTCAGTTCGATCCGGTCCGTATCTGCCAGAGATACATCCAATATTTTGTTGCCGCTATATACGGTATCTACCTTCACCTCCTGATTGAAAAGCGTGAGTCCGGTGAAAATCACGCGGGGCAGGCTGGCATCGTAATGTATATTGCCTGGCTGGAAAATATTGAAACCATTATTCCCTCCCATCAGTATTTCACCCCGGAACGTGCGGGCTATGGATCTCATGTTGAACTCTCCGGACTGGAGACCGTCTACATCGGTATAATTATGATAATCGTATGTGTAATTTCCACTCCTCGGATCGGTAGAGACAATGATATTGGAAACGCCACTGGAAGTAGTGACCCAGATGTTGCGGTCGTTATCCTCCGTAATGGCACAGATAATATCACCGGCCAGACCATCGGCCTGACGGATCACACCGATCGTATCTGCTTTCAGGTCAAAAACATTCAGTCCGTCTCTCGTACCGATCCACAGCAGCCCTCTGCTGTCTTCAAATACCTGATGTATGTTGCGATTGGACCACTCCTTGCTGCCGCTGCGGTTGCCGGCCAATTGCTCAAAACGCTTTGTCTTCTTGTGATAAATAGTAAGCCCCACCGCGGTACCTATATAAATGACATCGTTCCGTCCGAAGCAGAGGGAGGAGACATAGTCCGAGGTCAGATACTCTGTACCGGCATACGTGGTAAAGTTGCCGGATTTCGGGTCAAAATGTTGCAGTCCGCCTCCCAGTATAGCGATCCAGAGCGTTTCGTCTTCATCCTCAATGATAGACCATACATTGATATCCGCCAGAGAATTGGGATTGCCTCGCTCAGGCATATACCGTGTAAATGTATGCCCGTCGAAACTATTCAACCCTCCCAGATAGGTACCGATCCAGAGTTTACCGTCACGTGCCGCGCACATGCCTACGATCACGCCACTGGACAGTCCGCCGCGGGAATCGGGATCAGGTTCATATAATTTCTTGTCGCCCGTGACCCGGTTCCAGCGAACCAGTCCGTTGCCATTGGTACCCAGCCAGATATATCCCTGATTGTCGGGTTGGATATAGGTAATGTCCGAGTCAAAATTCCGGGTCAGCTTGTACTCGGCAAAATCTTCCAGCGCAAATTTGAACATACTTTCTCCGTAGTAGGAAACCCCTTTCTTATAAGTTCCAATCCATATCAGATCCACCTCATCGATGTATACGCAATTGATACTGTTGTTGGAAATGGAACGCGGATCGGTCACTTCATGGCGCAGGTTCTGTAAATATCCGGTCGCTTTATCTATGATATCTACCCCTCCGTGGTCGGTGGCCAGCCAGATACGCCCTTTCCGGTCTTCGGCCACCCCCTGGATCACATTGCTGGAAAGCCGGAAAGGAAAACTATGGCTGTTGTCTGTAAAATGCTGCCACTTCGCCTGCGAACGGTCGAAATACCATGTACCTGAGGATGCTTTGGAATAGACCCAGTAGTCACCTTCGCTGTCTACAAACAGGGAATACTTGTCGGAAATGAAAGTAGAATGATCGGGAATATAGGTATCGCGGCGAATGACGTTGCCGGCATGGAAATCAACACATTCCAGCCGTCCGTCCTCAAATACGAACAATCCTCCTTCGGCACTGGCACTGAGACCGGTAACGGTACCTTCCGAAAGTCCGCCAGGTCTGCCCTGCGGATAGAAGATCCATTTTCTGTCTTCGTTCTGGTACTGGAACCCGCCCGTTCCTGCCACATACAACCAGGTATTTTTTTTCTTATCTATATAAACACGTTCTACTGTGCCGTCAAACTCAAGCCCGGTTTTCTTCAATACCGCCGGAATGTCACGCAGAAAGGTCTCACTCTTTCTGTCATAGATCACGTATCCGGAAGCGGTATGTATCCAGAGATTACCGTTGTAGTCTTCCTGGATCTCTTCGATGTAATTATCTATCAGCGACCAGGGGTCTTTCTCGTCGTAACGGAAGGTACGAAAACCATATCCGTCGTAGCGATTGAGCCCTCCGGCGGTTCCGAACCACATAAATCCCTGGCTGTCTTTATAGATCGAGTTTACCTGATTGTGCGACAATCCGTCTCTGGCAGCCAGATGCCTGAACATAAACTGCTCCTGCGAAAAGACCGTAAGAGAGAAGAAAGAAAAGAGTAAGGTCAGGCACAAAGGGTAAAAGATAGACGTAGTTTTCATACATGTATGTTTTTCTTAAATCAGGTTTTCCACAAGAGCCATCAGGCTGGTCTGGCATATAGGGTTATTGTCATACGTTGGTATCCGGCATGACATGATTGTCCGATAAGCTATGCAAACTTCGTAAAAATAATTAATTTATCAAAGCATTCTTCTTAAAAAGCCCGATCAGGATATACAACTTTCCTGCTACAGAATACAAAGGATAAGTTGTAAGTTATAAGTTGTAAGTTATAAGTTATAAGTGTTGAGTAATGAGTTGGATGTAATAAGTTTGAAATAATGAGGAATAAGTTTTAAGTGTTATATGCTACATATGGAGTGATGAGACTATTTTGGATATAGGATATTCTCTTCCTTTTTATATCTCTTCATTTATATAAAAAACCATGAACATCAGGAACACCTGTAAATTCTACAAAGAGTTTAAAAGGCTATCCCGGGAAAAATGCAATCCTATAGATAGAAATATTTTATTCTGATACAACCTCTTCACTTCAACCTTAACAGTATTACTCATTACTCAAAACTTATCGCTCAAAACTTATCACTTTAAACTTAAATGGTACTTGTTTGATTTTTTATTGTACTTTGTTTACTTCTGATACGGATTCCGGTCTTTTTCTTTTATCTTCGTAGCACAAATCTCAAATGAAATACTATGATCCGACGATTTTGTTGCACCTTTCTTTTGGTATGTATCGGGCTCGGTATGTCTGCCCGCATCGCGCTACCTGATATTCTGAGTGATTATATGGTGTTGCAGCAACACACACAGGTAAAGTTCTGGGGCACAGCAACTCCCCGATCTGCCGTATCGGTTTCTCCCGGCTGGTGTACACAGGCCACGGCATATACTACCGAAAGTGACGGAGAGGGCAGATGGATGATCCTGCTCCCTACTCCTGAAGCTGGTTATCAGCCGTACCGGATAACGATATCTGACGAAACATCTTCTGTCACTCTGAACCATATCCTTATCGGAGAAGTATGGTTCTGTTCCGGACAGTCTAACATGGAAATGCCACTCAACGGTTTCTTCAACTGCCCGATCTCAGATGCCAACCAGACGATTGCCACTGCCGGCAATCATCCGGCTATCCGGTTTGCCACCATTCCCAAGACTGCCGCTCTGACTCCCCAGGAGAGTTGCGCGGGCAAATGGGTAGAGAACAATCCGGCAAACGCGCAGTGGTTCAGTGCTACAGCCTATCATTTCGCGACTCTGCTGCAAAGTGTACTGAACGTACCGGTGGGCATCATCAACTGTAGCTGGGGAGGCTCCACGGTAGAGGGATGGCTGCCCGAAGAGATACTCGCGCAATATCCCGATGTAGATCTCTCGCAGGCAGGCAGCAAAGAGGGAACGGAGTGGCTGCAACCCATGATCATGTACAACGGGATGCTGAAGCCTTTGCAAAACTACACCGTACGCGGATTTCTCTGGTATCAGGGGGAGTCTAACGTAGGCAGGCACGATACGTATGCCAAACGTCTGGCTACTATGGTATCTCTCTGGCGCGAGGAGTGGGAACTGGGGGAACTGCCTTTCTATTTTGTAGAGATCGCACCGTACGAGTATGGCCCGGGAGACTGGGGTGCCTACCTGCGTGAAGCACAATTCCGGGCACAGGCTCTCATTCCCAACAGTGGAATGATCCCGACAAATGATCTGGTTGAGTCTTTTGAGTCTCACAACATCCATCCGCGTAACAAGACAGAAATAGGCAGACGACTGGCCTACATGGCTCTTTCCGAAACCTACGACGTACAGGGAATACGCTCCAGAGGACCGTCGTACCGGTCCATGGACATACAGGGAGACAGCATCCTGCTGCACTTCGACCGGGCAGAAGAGGGCTTTAGCCGGATGCAAGAGATCACAGGATTTGAAATAGCAGGCGAAGACCGTGTCTTTTATCCAGCCGAAGCGGAAGTCAACTGGAACAGAGAGATCATCGTATCTAATCCGCAGGTAAACAAACCGGTTGCTGTACGTTACGGATTCCGCAACTACCTGCCGGGCAACATCGCCGATCACAGAGGACTTCCTTTGTATCCTTTCCGTACAGACAACTGGTAGATGACCTACAGGCGCGTAACGTTCTGAGACTCTTCGGCCGGACAAAAGGATATCAGGTCGGTCGGGAAGTATCAGGAAAGAAACCCAATTGTTACGAAAGACAGGAAACCTATCTTTTACCAAACAGATTTTTATAACTTTAAAGAGATACCATCCATGAAAAAATTAATTCTGTTTTTCTTCTGCACGACTGTATGCCTTTCTTCGGTGTACAGTCAGAAACGTTTCCGGCTCGATTCACCCGACGGGCGTATCACAACCAACATAGAGATCGGGGACAAACTGACCTACGAGATCCTGCACGACGGGCAAACCCTGCTGGCTGCTTCTCCTCTCTCTGTCTCTCTCACAAATGGCGAAGTATGGGGCAGAAATGCCCGACTCTCGGGAAATCGCAGCCGCACCGTTTCTCAGACCATCCCCTCTCCTTTCTATAAAAAGGCAGAGATTGAGGATCATTACCATGAACTGCGTCTGACCTTTACGGGACAATGGGGCGTAGAATTCCGTGCCTATAACGACGGGGTGGCTTACCGGTTCTTCAGCCAGCGCAAAAAGCCGTTTACCATACAGTCGGAAGAGGTAGTTTATCAATTCACGGAGGATGTGACTGCGCATGTTCCCTACGTGGAAGTAGGAGAAGACGGAGACTATAACGCACAGTTCATGAGTTCGTTCGAGAATACTTATACCACTGCTCCGCTGTCGGCGCTCAATCCGGAACGTCTGATGTTCCTCCCTCTGGTAGCGGATGTGGGCCAGGGAAAAAGACTGCTCATTACGGAGTCGGACCTGGAAAGTTATCCGGGAGTCTACCTGACCAACGCGGGTGGCCATAAGGCGCTGACCGGAGTGATGGCCCCCTATCCGAAAGAGACCGTACAGGGAGGGCACAACATGCTGCAACTCTTAGTGACGGAGCGGGAAGATTACATAGCGAAAGTAGATAAACCACGTACTTTTCCCTGGCGGGCTGTCGTTGTTTCGACAGACGATACAGAACTTGCCGATAGCGATATGACCTACAAACTGGCGTCTCCTTCCCGTATCGCGGATATTTCCTGGATCAAACCCGGAAAAGTGGCATGGGAGTGGTGGAACAACTGGAATCTCGAAGGAGTGGATTTCATCACGGGGATCAACAACGAGACCTATAAGTACTACATCGACTTCGCATCGGCCCACGGTATCGAATATGTGATCTTAGACGAGGGATGGTCAGTGAACCTACAGGCAGACCTGATGCAGGTGGTTCCGGAAATCGACCTGCCGGAACTGGTAGCTTACGGTAAGGAAAGGAATGTAGACCTGATCCTCTGGGCCGGTTACCATGCCTTTGACCGGGATATGGAAAACATATGCAGACACTACGCAGATATGGGGATCAAAGGGTTCAAGATCGACTTCATGGACCGGGACGATCAGGAGATGGTAGAGTTCAACTACCGCGCCTCGGAAACATGTGCCAGGTACAAACTGATCGTAGACCTGCACGGGATGTATAAGCCTGCCGGGCTCAACCGGACCTATCCGAATGTATTGAACTTTGAAGGGGTACACGGACTGGAACAGATGAAGTGGAGACCTGCTTCCGTAGACCAGATGAAATATGACGTGACCATTCCTTTCATCCGTCAGGTGGCGGGTCCGGTAGATTATACACAGGGAGCGATGCGCAATGCGGCATCAGGCAACTATTTTCCCAACAACAGCGAGCCGATGAGTCAGGGAACACGTTGCCACCAGCTGGCTACTTATATCGTCTTCGAATCTCCGTTCAATATGCTTTGTGACTCTCCCACCAATTACATGAAAGAGCCCGAGTCTCTGGATTTCATCACTCAGATACCCACTGTGTGGGACGAAACGATCATCCTGAAAGGTGAACTCGGGAAGTATATCCTGACGGCGCGCAGAAAGGGAGACACCTGGTATGTAGGTGGACTGACCAACTGGACGCCGAGAGAGGTGGAGGTAGATCTTTCTTTCCTCCCCGCAGGCAATTACAACGCGACTCTATTCAAAGATGGAGTGAATGCCCACCGCAAAGGAACAGATTACAAAAAAGAATCTCTATCGCTCGACAATGGCAGTACATTGAACGTGTATATGGCTCCGGGAGGAGGATTTACCTTGCAGCTCCGGAAGATGTAACCCGGGAGCGATAGATAGAGACGTACCGGTCTTTACAAATAAATGCGTAGCACCGCCGTTTTCCGGATGGATGCTACGCATTTGTATATAGGCAGATACAGCGTATATCCTGTTCCACTCTAAAGAGAAAGCAATCTCTTGTTGCGTAATGCAGCTATATGAACTGCTTTATCACCGTAGATTAAGTCTGTAAACACCGTAGATCAAGTACAAAATCCCTGATATTTAGTTGGGCCCACATCTGTGGGCCGATCAGTTCAGATCTGCAGGCCCATCGGCCCACAATTGCGGGCTGATGGGCCTGCAATTGTGGGCTCAACTAAATCTCAGGGATTTTGCAGGTAATTTACCTGGTATTGTTCTTTATTTACAGGTTCATATCGGATTAATTGAATCGTATTCCGGCTTTAAACAGAGGAGTTCACAACAAGTATGTTCAGGAGATGCGGGAAATAACAGCATTTCCGGACAGGGGTAGATTCCAGGTAAACGGATCTTAGGGAAATCTCTCCTACAGGACTCTGAGCTCCAACACTACATCTTCCGCCACAATGTGCAGATCCTTTATTTCAGCATACATAAAGAATGGCTGAAGCTGTTGGATATGATCCAACCACAGATGGACCCGACTATTTTCTCTATCCCAGGATACCATACGCGCGTCTACTTTTGACTCGATGAACCCGGAAAAAGCGCCAAGCATCCATTTTTTTAATCCACTCATCTTATAACCCAACAGAATGCTACGGGGCTCTACCGCAAGGATCTTTACTTCGGCACTCCAGATATAGCTGACTTTCAGGGTATCAGGAGCAAGATATTCAAACTTCAGATTACGGAATTTTTCTTCTTTACTCAAAATTGCCTGATCTCCTCCAACACTACAATAGCTTTCATTGTTTCTTTTATTTAAATTGAATACTGATTTCATAATGATCTGTAGGCCTGTTTGCCCATCCTATCCGAATAGGCTTTCGGCTCATCCGGAATTTTCAGTTCCCGATGGTATCTGATCAACTACATGGAATAGATTATACCCAGTTAACTATACTCTGTCAATTTATCCGGTGCAGATGAAAATATTTTTTCATAAACCACAGGTAGAGCAGACTTAACAGGAGAACAGCTACGATCACATATATATATTTATACCCACTTACGCGGGCATACAGATATCCGACTGTTATCACCGCCTGTACTCCCATATAGATCAAAGAAACCATCAGGTGGGGGATCTTCAGTTCATTGGCCATAAGCTGATACAGGTGCTTCCGGTGAGGTTGCAGAATACGTTCACGCCGCAAGATCCGGTGCACAAGGGTAAGAACGGTATCTACACCATATACAGCCAGCAGGATGATCCAGGTCATATCGCTGGTTTGTACCATCAACGCCCCTATAAGAAACAATAAGATAAAAGCCATGCTTACCGATCCGACGTCTCCGGCAAAGCATCGGGCCTGACTACGGAAATTAAAAAACAGAAAAACAAGATCGGCCAGTATCAATGTATAGATCAATCCGATCTCTGCAAAAGGGACGATCTTCAGATGGATATACACAAGGGCTATCAGGGTTACCAAAGAGTATCCTCCTGTGATGCCATTGATCCCATCCATGAAATTATAGGCATTGATCACACCCATACATACAATCACACAGAAAAAGACCAGCCACCCAGGCAGGAAAAAGTTCTCCCATTGCCGGAACAGAAGGAGAATGGCTATCAGATGGACACCCAGACGTACTTTCTGAGATACGGAACGGATATCATCCGCAAAACTGATCAGGCCGATCAGTGTAAGTCCCGCCATGAACCAGGGGTAAGGAAAGCCATTTGTTAGAAACCAGCCGAGTGCCCCCAGGTAGAAGACCAGTCCTCCGCCCCGTAGTGTGGTGCAGACATGGGAACTGCGCTGATTGGGACAATCTACAATGCCTGTGGTAGCGGCAATCCGGAAATAAAAAAGTTCTGCTCCCCAAAGCAGAATGAACATGATGAGGTAGTACATAGATTACTTAAGCAGAAAGTTAGTAATTCATTGCATATACTATTCCGGCACCTTGTAGAGACGCATATTTGCGTCTCAGCGTGCCAAATGGAAATGCATAGCCCATGTAGGATGTATTTTTTGTTGGACCTGCACCGCGGAGACGCACGCCGTGCGTCTCTACAGGTAATCTCCTTCTCTGTAGATGAAGGAATAGAAATTCCTTTTGTGAATACCTCTATAGATAAATGGTATACCACATGTTATATGCCTTCCCATTCGATATGCGGAGACGCAAATATGCGTCTCTACAAAGTATCGGAATAGTATAGATACGACGAATGATGAATACTTATTTATCACTTCCTATCGGTTCGTCCGAAACAGAGACAATAGGATGATCCAATACATGGAGAGATCAGAAATCTTCAACTGCCACTTTATCTGTTTCGAAAGAACGTATGGTCTTCCTCAATCCGTCCTCGGCCCGGACCGGCATCTCTTTTATGCCTAACGCAGCTTTGATCTTGGCATTGCTGACCACAAAGTTCTCCGTCAGTTTGCGCAACCGATCTATATTCAAAGGCAGATGCAATAGGGAACCGACACCGGCGCACATCTCCATCAATCCTTTGTTGAGTTTCCAGATGGGGGGTGTTTTTCCTGTAATTTCACTGATCAGCCGGATCAGTTCGTTGGTAGAGATCGCTTCGTCATCTCCTACATGATAAATGCCGGAGGGAATATCCCGGTTGAGGATCTGCTCTACTACATAACAGATATTATCTACAGAGGCAAAGGAACGGCGATTCTCGAAATCACCCAACGGCCAGGGAATCCCTTTTTTTACCACATTATATAACAGGTTGAGATTGCCCTTATTGCCGGGTCCGTGGATCATGCAGGGACGAAGAATATATACTTTCTTCTTACCACTTATGCAACAGGGATCTGTGGCACAGCGTTCCAGAATATATTCCTCCGCGCGTATCTTGCTCTCGCCATACGGTCCTTTGGGAGTAGGGATCACATCTTCCGTGAGTGTATGCCCCACCACACAATCTGTAACCGCTATCACAGAACTGAAAAAGACAAAGGTATGCGCGGCAGAGGCCAGAAAAAAATCAAACGCCTCTCGGGTAAGTCCCGTATTTATATCAAAGTATTCCTGTGCCAACGCTTCATTCCGGACATCATGTGCTTTTCCTGCCAGATGAATGATCGCATCAAAGCCAGGCATATCTCCGGACGAGGCAGCCTGTGCTCTGAGATCTTCCCAGCAGAATGTTTTTATCACTTCCGGAACAGACGGTTGTACAATATCTACTCCGTACAACTCCGCCTGTTGCAGATATTTCCTCAGATGGGTACCTACGAAACCGTGAATACCCGTTATAAGAACATTCATTCTCCCCTCCTTTCTTCCAGAATTTTCACCAGATGATCCATACACAAGTCTTTAGTAAAGTTGTTTTGATAATACCGTTTGCCGTTCATCCCCATATCACAGAGTTGGCTTTTCTGCATCTCACTCAGTTCCGTGATCTTGTCTGCCAGATCGCGGGAGGCTCCCGCAGGCACGGCAATTCCACAGCGCGCCTCAGCGATCAGAGCGGCCCCCTCGCCATTCAGCATTCCCATCACCGGTTTGCCTGCTGCCATATAGGCCTGCAATTTGGCGGGTACGGTCAGATTAAAGATCAATTCATCTTTCAGAGACAGAAGCATCACGTCTGCCGCTGCGAAAAATGCCGGCATCGTTTCCAGCGGGAACCTGCCCAGACAGTATACCGTCTCCTGCAAACCGTTTTCCCGGACAAATTCATCGACCCAGGGTTTCCTGCGTCCGTCGCCAATGAGAATAAATTTTATATGTTTCACCGCTTTCAGGTACAAAGCGGCCTGCATGATGTGATCAAAATCCTGGGACACTCCGATGTTACCGGCAAACATCACCCGGAACCCGACCGGCAGAGCAGGGATCTGCACATCCGTGTGTTCCGAAAAAACATCTTCCGCCCAATTGGGAAAATAGATGAGTTTGTTCCGGTAATCTCCCTTTTCCAGAATAGATTGCTCAAACCCTCTGGAACTGATCAGTATCTGATCGGAGTTGTTGTATAGCCACCTGACCATCTTCCCGAAAAAAGACAATACATACGTGTTGGTGACCCCTCCCGCGGAGACCAGACTCTCCGGCCACAGATCCAATACCCAGAAGTAGAGAGGGATACGTTGCCTGTTCCGGACAACTACGGCCGGTATGCCCTGTGTCACCGGGGAGATCTCATGCACGATCACGGCATCGTACCGGTAACGCAACGAGAGAAAGAAAGCCCGGACAGAGGCAAAGAAAGCCCAACTGAAATAATTCAGTGCCAACCGCAGGCCGCCCCCTTTGCCGCGGGGGGTCAGTAAGGCTCTTTTTACTTTTACCCCGTTGATCACTTCAGACCTCTTCCGGAACAGGCCATATCCTTTGAAAAAAGAACCGGAGGGATAGTTGGGAATACCCGTAAGTACAGTCACATCATATCCCCTTGCCGAGAGATCGAAAGCCATGTCATTGCATTTGAAATCTTCCGGATAGAAATATTGCGTAACGATCAGGATCTTCATCTTCTTATTATTCTGTTTCACTCCAGACCACCCGTTTCACATAATCGGTATAGGAAAGGATGATACGGACTACCTTGTCACTTACATTGGGGATCGAATAGTCGGCCACAGGTCTGAATGTACGATCTTCCGTACGCTCGCTCTGTAGCTGGACCAGTCCCTGCAATACCCTCTCGGGATGCAGACCCACCATCATGACACTGGCTTCTTCCATCGCTTCGGGGCGTTCGTGTGCTTCCCGGATATTCAGTGCTCTGAAATTCAGGATAGACGACTCTTCACTAATGGTACCGGAATCGCTCAATACGGCGTTGGCATGGATCTGTAACTGATTGTAATCGCTCAGGGACAGGGGCTTCAGGAGATGTATTTTCTCCCGGAAAACCACCTGTTCCTGGTCGATCTTCTTGCGGGTGCGCGGATGACAGGAAACGATGACGGGGTATCCGTAGATCTCTTCGATGCGATTCAGTATAGCTACCAGCGCGGAGAAGTTTTTTTCATTAGCTATATTTTCTTCCCGGTGGGCAGACACCACAAAATACTTTCCCTCTTCCAGTCCCAGGCGTTGCAGAATATCCGACTGACGTATCCGTGGCAGGTATCTGTGAAGCACTTCATACATGGGACTTCCGGTCTTTATCACCCGGTCTGGCGGGATCCCCTCCCGCAACAGGTATTCCCGGGCAATGGAACTGTAGGTGAGATTGATGTCGCTGATATGGTCTACGATCTTCCGGTTGCTCTCTTCCGGAACCCGCTGGTCGAAACAACGGTTGCCGGCCTCCATGTGGAAGATAGGGATGTGGCGTTTCTTCGCGGCGATGGCACACAGGCAGGAGTTGGTATCTCCCAACACTAAGAAAGCATCCGGAGCCACCTCTTCCAGCACAGGATCGATGTGGATCAGGATCTGTCCGGCGGTAGCCGTGGCATTGCCCCCGGCGGCGTTCAGAAAATAATCGGGCTTTCTCAATCCCAGATCCTGAAAAAAGATCTCATTCAACTCATAATCGTAATTCTGTCCGGTATGTACTAAGATATGTTCTATAGCCGGACTGGCATCTAACCGCTGCAACACACAAGACAAGCGAATGATCTCAGGCCGGGTGCCTACCACCGTCAGCACCTTCAAGCGTTTCATATTTTTTTCCATTTTTTACTTTATAATCCGCCCTTTGCGGGCGTTCAGACTTTTTCGAAATAGGTATCCGCATCCTGCGGATCGTACCATTCATTGATCCAGAACTGTGTATACAACTCCTCTGTACCCGTATTCGTGATACAATGGGTATACCAGACCGGCATATCTACATACGATGGAGAAGTACCATCCAGTTCAAAGTTCAGTACCTCTTCTGTTCCGATCTTCCGGAGCTGGATGAGTGCGCGCCCGCGGATCACGGTGAAACGTTCTATTTTACGGGTATGAAAATGATCTCCCCGGGTGATACCGGGCAGCGTGGTAGAAAAGGAGACCTGCCCGCCAACGCCCAGCCTGATCGTCTCTACAAAGATCCCACGCGCGTCCTGATGGAGAGTCAGCTGGCGGGGAAAACACGTAGCAGGATCTATATAACTCCGAAAGGTATTGAACAGATTGATTTCATTCCGGTCTTTCAGTACAGGAATAAAACCCTGATCTAAGTAACAGGTTTTGTATCCGGTTAGCATACGCCATACTTCAGACACTTGTTTTTCCACATCCCAGGGAACCTCCACACGCTCCACCACGGGAGATGCGGCCACTGCCACCGTACGTATTCTATTCAGGATATAGCTGCATAAACTGTCGATATAGATCAGCCTGACACAACTATCCGTAACTACTTCCGGAGATTCTCCGTGCGTAAGCTGGTGGCAGAAAGTAGCCACAAACGAATTGTAA
The DNA here is from genome assembly GCA_020861095.1 of Bacteroides sp. Lineage (GTDB taxonomy): Bacteria > Bacteroidota > Bacteroidia > Bacteroidales > Bacteroidaceae > Bacteroides. The sequence continues at coordinate 11,133 of JAJBTC010000146.1, read as the reverse complement.
TAAGGCCGTCCGAACGGACCGTATACATTGGGGATCACCAACCCGGTGAAGGAGGTTCCTGCTTTTTCTGCCCAGGACTCCAGATATTCACGCCCCTCCCGCTTGGACCTGCCGTACGGATTGTCTGTCTCTTCCTGAATGGAAGAAGAGAACAGAAGATAGGGCTTCACCTGCCCGGCTTCCATCGCGGCAATCAGCTGCCGTACCAACCCGATGTTGGTCCGATAGATCACTTCCGGATCGGGGTCGCGGTTCATGGCAGCGAGATGAACGATGACATCGCATTGCCTGACAAACTCCTGCAACGCATCCGGTGTGCCAAAATAGCTGTCTTCAAAAGGAATACGCTGAAACGTTTCCGGAAAGAGTCCCAACCCATTGTACAGATGACTCCCTACAAAACCTTGTTGTCCGGTAATACCTACTCTTATCATACCTTCCATGCTTATTCCGAAGGATGAGTAGCCGGAACACTCATTCTCAGGTCTCTCCGTATCAGATCCAGCTTCAGCAGCAATTCTTTCATCTCTCCCACATCGAGCAGATAGGTATTGTGCGAATGGTAATCATCGATCGTAGCGATCTTTTCTTCACCCTCCACAAAATATTTATCGTAGTTCAGGTCTCGCGCGTCACAAGGTATCCGATAGTATTTTCCCATATCTTCGGCTTTGGCCATCTCTTCCCGGCTCACCAAAGTCTCGTATAGCTTTTCACCGTGCCGGGTACCGATCACCCGGACAGCGGTGTCGGCGTTATACAATTCTTTCAAGGCCTGTGCCAGCACTTCCAGAGTAGCTGCCGGAGCTTTCTGTACAAACAGATCACCGCTCCGACCGTTCTGGAACGCATAGATCACCAGATCTACCGCATCGTCTAAGGTCATCATGAACCGGCTCATGTGTGCATCTGTCACCGTGATGCACTCTCCCTTTTTGATCTGGTCGATCCACAATGGGATCACCGAACCACGGCTGGCCATTACATTGCCATAGCGGGTACAGCAAATGGTGGTTGCCGCATCGGGCCCCAGATGCCTGGCTTTGGCAATGGCCACCTTTTCCATCATGGCTTTGCTGATACCCATCGCGTTGATCGGGTAACAGGCTTTGTCTGTGGAGAGTACAACTACATTCTTCACGCCGTGTGCCACGGCTGAATCCAACACATTTCCCGTACCCAGGACATTGGTCTGAACCGTCTGGATCGGAAAAAATTCACAGGAAGGTACCTGCTTCAATGCCGCGGCATGAAATACGTAGTCTACTCCCTGCATAGCAGCATCTACCGAGTCACGGTCGCGCACATCGCCGATATAGTACCGGATCTTAGGACTTTGCAACTGATGTCTCATATCATCCTGTTTCTTTTCGTCCCTGGAAAAGATCCGGATCTCCCGGATATCCGAATCCAGGAAACGTCTCAATACGGCATTCCCAAACGAACCCGTACCTCCTGTGATCAGCAAGACTTCATTATTAAATACAGACATATTTTTATGTTTTTAATGTTTATCTAAGTAGCTGTTCATCATTAATTATATGTATACTACTCCAATATCCTGTAGAGACGCACGGCGTGCGTCTGAGCATACCGAATGGGAATGCATATATCATGATGTGGGATGCATTTTTTTGTTGGACCTGCACCACGGAGACGCACGGCGTGCATCTCGTATGTTTGCATATAAAATATTACGTATAGGAATAACCTATTCTTTCTGTAATTTCAATCGTACATCGTCAATCGTCAAATCGTAAATCTCTTTGCGTCTCTACAGCTAATCCTCCTCTGTGTAGACCAGAAAATAAGACTCACGTTGTGAATACACCTATAGATAAATACGATACCGCCTCTCTACAAGCTAATGCAGTACGTATATACAATGAATGATGAACACTTACTTCATTTCCTATATTCGCACATCCTGTTGGGGGTGACAGATGTATGGTTATTTTTTCTTCCGATGGAGTTTACCGACCGTCCAACAGTTTCCTGTATAGTTTTATATAGTCTCCATATCTGTGATCTTTGTCGAACAGTTCTGTTGCCCGCTGTCTGCAGGCCCGGGTATAGGCTGCTTTTCCTTTGGCTTTTACTGTACGCATAGCCTCCACCGCACCTGCTACATCATGCAGCGGGATCACAAATCCTGTTTGCGGAGATACGATTTCCGGACATGCGGTAGCATCGTATACAATTGCCGGAGTGCCGCAAGCCAGGCTTTCGGCGATCGTCAGTCCAAACGTTTCCTGATCCGAGAAGTTTATATAGACATCTGCCAGCGCATAGAGCCGGGCCAGCTGAGCTCTGTTTTCCGTGCGCCCCATGCCCCGGATATTTTCCGGCAGACCGCGCATCTGAGAGGCAGACAAACCCACCAGCCAGATGGTTTCATCCGGCAGGAGATATTCCGAAAGATGCAGAAAATCCCGCAGCCCTTTGCGCGCATCCCAGATATGGGCAACTCCCAGGATCATAAATTGTTTTCCGCAATGGGAAGTTTCCTTTATTCCCGGTTGGGGAGCAAACACGCGCGTATCCAGCCCATTGTACAACGTACGAATGGGATAGCGGCTGAAAAAAGACTGCTTTACCTGCGCAGTGAGCCACTTCGACACACACACGATAGTGAGGTCTTTCAGGGAAGTAAAAGACATTTTCTTGTCTCTGTAGTTCTTTTCCGACCTGTCTGCGAACAGGCTGGCAGGGTAAGAGGTCTTCAACGGACAGTGATGACATCCTTCTTTCCATTTGTCGCAGTCTCCGCTGGTATAGTAACAGCAATGTCCGGTAAACGGCCAGCAATCGTGAAATGTCCAGACCACCGGTATATCTTTACGGGACAAGTAGTGGAAAAGGATCTTGTAGTTCAGATAATATCCGTGAATGTTGTGCAGATGGATCAGATCCGGGCTGATGTGCTCGATCGTCCGGATCAGTTTGTCCGTAGCCGACCGGGAACCCAATCCCTGACGATCCAGCAACCGGGATTGCAGACCGTGCCACAGGTTATCTGCCGAACTACCGATCTTCACCAGATCCGAACGGCTGGATCGGGCAGCCCGCCCGTAAGCAATGTAGCTTTGCCATCCGGCAGCCAGTACCAACTGTCCGATCTCTTCCGCAATCTGTCCGGTGGAACCGGTATTGGCAGTTACATTGATCTGAAGTATCTTTCTGCTCATCTGCAAACCCTTCGTACGGATCATCCGACCGCCTTATGACACTTCCGGCTGACCGGAAAGTGCCTTTTGGATGACCTCTATCTGATAATGAGGATTGTATTTGCTTTCGATCTGCCGGAAACATTGTTGCCGGATCGTTTCTCTGTTTCCCTGCATGGTTTCTGTCCATTTCAGTATCTTATCCGCCAGGTCGTGTGCATCATTTTCCCGGAAGAAGTCACCAGTGACGCCGGGAGTGATCACTTCAAACTCCGGCCTCTGGTTGCAATAATTGTCTTGTGTAATTACGGGACAGCCATAGGTGAAAGTATGGATAGCCGTAAGCCCCACATTACCCGGAGAAACACAGAGGTCTGCATTATAGATCAGATCGGCCAGTATCTTTTCATCGTAACAAGGACCGTAGAACCACACATTTTTCCGCATATCCGCATCTATGGAGCCGGCAAGTCCCGTTTTCTCCACATCTTCTCCTACCAGCATCACGTTGTAGTTCCTGCCTTTCTGTTTCAACTCAGCCAGGGCTGTAAAAAGAATATCCAATCTCTTATTTTCCTGAATACGACCGACGTATATAATCACAGGAAACTCATTTCCGAAATGTTCTTTATACAACGAAGAATAGGAAAGACCTTTTCTGATCTCCTTTTGCCGGTCATAGTCTAAGGAGTTATATACGCAATACAACTTCCTTCCGTCGAAACCGTTTGCTATCATTCCGTTCCGGGCATAATCGCCATACAGGAAGGTCATATCTGCCAATCCGAAATAGATCTTTTTGAAAAATTTCTTTATTCTTCCTTCTTTCCCGTACCAACCGTGGGTCCACAGGCCGATCTTTTTCCGGCTGAAAAAGCCTAATACCATAAAAACCCAGTTCGAGAGGCTGTGAAGATCGCCCGTCAATATATACGCGGAATATTGCTTTTTGAACAGAAGAGGAACCACACCCTTCTGCCAGTACACATTCTGAGAAAAATAGATATTGGGAAGTTCCTTCCGGAACCCTTTCAGGGAAGCATAATCCATCTTTTTGAGTTTCGTATTTACGTGATCCCCCAAATAAAAGTCACAGTTCAGCTTCCGGTCCATCAGTGTATAGATGGGTGCTCTGTAATGAACCGCAATGTTAAATATGCAACAAGTCTTATCTTCCATTCCCGACAATATGTATACAGATCCGTATATCAGAAAAAACAGTCTGGCCCTTCCGGATCACAACCGACCGTCGACCATCGTTTTATCCAGTACTCCTTTGACATCATAGACCACGCCCTGTTCGGTTCTGAGCAGATCTCTTAATGTTAACTCCTTAAACGCATCATGGGCCACACACAACACCACGGCATCAAAAGCCCCTTTGTCTGCCTCCGTCAGCTCCGGATGTGTCACTACATGATACTCTTCCCATACCTCCGCAACCCGGGCGTGCGGATCTACCACTTTGATGAAAGAGGTATATTCTTTGAAAGTACTATAGATATCCACCACCTTTGTATTGCGGATATCCGGACAATTTTCTTTGAATGTGACTCCCAGGATCAGGATCTTCGCGTCTTTGACCAGGATCCCTTTCTTATTGAGCAGCTTGACGACCTGTTCACCGACATATTCTCCCATCCCGTCATTGAGCCTGCGGGCATCCGACATCAGGCGGGGCAATACACCGTAGACCTGGGCTTTCTGGATCAGGTAATAGGGATCTACACTGATGCAGTGCCCTCCCACCAATCCGGGCCTCAAACGGATGAAGTTCCACTTGGTAGAAGCGGCATCGATGACCTCCTGTGTGTCGATGTCCATCGCATTGAATATCTTTGCCAGCTCATTCATAAACGCGATGTTCACATCACGCTGCGCATTCTCTATGATCTTGGAAGCCTCCGCTACGCGTATACAGGATGCTTTGTGTATACCATTTTCCAACACGGCATTGTATACTCCGTCTACCAGATCGGCGATCTCTTCGGTGGATCCGGAGGTTACTTTGACAATCTTTTCCACGGTATGCTCTTTATCCCCCGGATTGATACGCTCCGGACTGTAACCCGCGAAAAAATCGACGTTGTATTTCAACCCGGAATGTGCCTCAATGACGGGCAGACATTCTTCTTCCGTCACTCCCGGATATACTGTAGATTCATACACCACTACATCTCCTTTCCGGATCACCCGGGCTACCGTTTCGCTGGCTTTGATCAGAGGGGTGAGTACGGGTCGGTTATTTATATCCACTGGTGTAGGTACGGCTATTACATAGAAATTACAATCTGCCAGGTCTTCCAGTTCCGTAGTACACAGGAAACCATTCTCAAGGGCTTGTTGCAGCAACGTGTCATCGACTTCGTGGGTGACATCTGTCCCCTTCATCAATTGCTCTACCCGCTCGTGGTTCAGATCAAACCCGACTGTCGGGAATTTCGTTGAAAAAAGCCTGGCCAGAGGCAATCCGACATATCCCAGGCCAATTACCGCGATCTTAATGTGTTCCATATTATCTGTTTTCATTGATTATTTTTACAACTGTTCTGTAATGATCCGCCTCGTTGCTGTGCCCCGCGAGCAGAGAACGGAGATACAGCAACCTATACATATTTTTGAATTTTCTCAGACGTTTGTCGTAGTTCAATCCCATTTTACGAAGGGTATACTGGTACGACCTCAGTCCCTGTCTGACTTCTCTCTCCGAAAAAGCGCGCTCGTGTACGGGATGTATGTATCTCAACTCAGGATGGTAATAGATACGGGATCGGCCCAGCTTCAGCAATTGCAGATGGATATATCTTTCTTCCCCGTACAGGAATATCTTCTCGTCGAACAGGCCGAATGCCTCCAGGCTCTCTTTCCTGAAAGCGAAACAAGCGCCGCTGAAACAGAATTTCCGTTTCAGGAACAGATCGGATCTGGTACAGAACTTGTGCAGGAACAGATTGAAACAAGAGGGATACAGCATCAGGAACGATTGTCCCGGCTTGTCTGTACGCTCACATTGCTTCATACCGATCAGGTCTGCTTGTTTGTGTTCAAACTCTGCCCATAAGGTCTTGAATACCGGGTGGATCAGCCGCACATCCGGATTCATGATGACGATGTAAGGTGCCTGGGCACTTCGGATACCGATGTTATTTCCATGACCATATCCCAGATTCTCCGGGTTGCTGATCAGCAAAACCCCGGGATACTCCCGGGCTATCCTTCCGAACATGGCTTCTGCCCCTTCGCTATGATTGTCCACCACAATTACCTCCAGCTGGTCTCCGATATCGTTGTACCGATACAAAGCCGCCAGGCAATCATAGATGTCTTTCTGGGAATTGTAAGTGACAATAACCACTGTGATTCTTTTCATTTATTTATAATTCTGAAGACAAAAATCAATTGAGAGAAGGCTACACCCACAAACAAAACAAAATAAGGAACACGGTACCTGACCACTTCCCTGAAATAGGCCCAGAAAAGAAATACCGAATAGACTAAAAAGAAATCCGTGATGCGGGCCAACTGTTCGACAGCGCAGAACAATGCTGTCACAAACAGACCGAAAAAATAGACATTGAGCCATTTGTAGTACAACAGCGACATCCTGACGGGCGGAAATATCAGAAAAAGACCTGCGAACACCTGGAATACGACCCGGTAAGGCAAAACATATTTTATGTCCAGTAGTTCCTCGGCATAGTACAGCAATTTCTGAAAGGTGGTATCCTCCAGCAGATGAACGTTGGCAATCAGGTATTCCGACACGGAAGTCAGCATCCAGCTGCTGAACCCGGTAAAGAAAAGAGTGAAAATGATGAGCCACACCAGCAGGTAAGAGGAAGTCGTCAGCTTCTTACTGTAACGCATGATCCATAAGGCCACCACACCAACCACGGAGGATATATGGAAAGTCCACGCGAGCAGACAGAGCCCTATCCCCAGCAGGAGTTGCTTCGTGGTCAACTTCCTTTTGTACAAGACTGCCGCAGCTGCAAGCAGCAAAGAAATGGCTATACCCGCCCGCAGGACAATGGCATTGTAGTAGTAGCCGAAAAAAGCAAAATAGAGGGTCAGAAGCAGGATAAAATTAAATGTGTCCGGACGCTGTCCGGTATATCTTCCGGCAGTCCACATGATCAGCCCTACATTTGTCAAGACAATGGCTGCGAAATAAAAATTCAGCTGCTCCCTGAAGATTAGTTTCATCAGGTGCGTATAGGCCTGGAAACCCGGTTCGAAATAATAGTAATCCAGACTGATGAAGTTGCCGCTCTGCAATTTTGTAAAAAACTCCGCGTACGGTACCGTATCGGGTACACTCATCGACCTGTTCATAATGAACAGGCAATACATCCCCAGCAATCCGAAAGCAAGGATCTTTTTTTTCGAGAAGATCAGCAGGCAAGAGATCATACAAAGCATGATCGCCATGGAAATACTCATAATAACTATTCTACAACTCCGGGCAACTCTTTCAGTACAATTCCCATCTGGTGGTACCAGGAAAGTCTGGGCTCTACACTCTTTCTGATCTCTGCCGAAGACCAGGTGGCAGAACGATAAAAAGCCATCAGTTCTTCTATGGATACCGCGGAATCGTCCATGGAGACTTTTTTTATGTAGGGTTGCTGGTCAAAATCTTCGTTCTTCATGGAATAGACAAAAGGTATACCCCGCGCCGCATATTCTACATTTTTCAGAGATTTAGCCTGAAACAGGTTTTTCCGATGGCCTCCGATGGCTCCGATAGCCAGATGGGCTTTATCGAAGTATTCATCCAACGTATTTCCCGAGGCAGGTCCCATCAGGTGTACATATTCCGACAGATCGTATGCGGCAATCTTTCTTTTATACATATCTATGATCTCCTGTTTCCCGCCACCGACAATATAAAAATGTACAGATTCTTTTCCGCCCTTGCTATAATAGGCATGCAGACCATCGATGACCCTGTCAAAGCCATGCCAGGCAGCCATACTCGCTACTCCCAGCAAATTGAATGTGCCTTTCTCTTCGAAAGAGCGTTTGATGGGTATTTTACTGAAATCGACCCCGTTGGATATCTTCACGGTAGGTGTACCAAATATGATCTTGTCATCGGAAAATGTAACGATCCGGTCTACATACCGGTAAAACTGATTGCGGGAAATGTATTCTACACGTTTCTTCATCCGGCTCAGGAACGTGGATGTCTTCAGCTCCCCGTCATACGGGTAGGTAGGGATTTCTACAAAGATCCGTACCCCACGTTTTTTCAGCTTTTTCAGAAAAGAAAGAAAGAACGGATTCGCGAAATGAGTATAGCGTATATAGATAACTTTTATCTCCTGCTCCCGGATGAAATTATAGATGCCACGGTAGTCTGCGAAGAAGCGCAGCCGCGACAAGGGTCCGCGCCCGATGCTACCCAGTATACGATCCCTGACCACATAATTCCTCCTGCCCGTCTCATCCGGATTCAGGGAACACAGATCAATATCCATTCCCCAATTCCGGAACGCTTCGTACTGGTATATTATTTTCTTACTTATTCCATGGGACTCTTTCAGATCCTGAAAGACCAAAAACAACATTCTCATTTTATCATCTTCATTATTTCATTCTTGATTTCGAGATAGACAGGGAATCTCAGGAGTTCATAGATGAGGATATACAATCCGACAGCGGTTATTACCTGCAGAAAGAGACACAAGAGCAGGGAACCCACAAAAAAAGTATATGTATAGATCACTCCCGAAATTCCGGCAGAAACCAGAAGTACAGGTGCCAGATCTCTCAACTGCCTTCTTAATGTATACTGGCTCAGTTTACCGGAGCACGAAGCATTCATCAGATAAGCGAACGCGGCCATCCCTATATTTACGATGAGCATGACCCGGATGCCAAACAGCAACCCGGCTACCACAGAAGGGATCAGGAATACCACGTTTCTCAGAAACTCCAGCCGCAGGTAAAGATCGGTACGGCTTTTTACCTTCACCAGACTCAGATTCAGATTGATCAACGGATGAAACAAACCTGCCAGGCTCAACAGACGCAGCATCCAGGCCGCATCCCGCCACTGCTCTCCGATCAGTAACAAGACCAGGGGAGAGGCGATGGCTGCCACTCCCAGAATAAAAGGGAAGGCAAGCAGACAGGTACTCAGAATGACCTTGCGGTAGATGATCTCCATCTGATGGGTGTCTGTCACCGCGCTCAATACCGGAAAAGAGACTCGTTGCACAATGCTGGTAAGATTGGTGGTACCGATGTTATTGAATTGTTCGGCTCTTGTATATTGCCCGAGACTGGCTGCCGAATAATATTTCCCAATGACATGGTAATAGATGTTCTTAGATAAGGTGAAGATCAGACCGGACAACAGCAGATTAAATCCGTAGCGGAACAACCCTTTGAAACTCTGTAGGGAAAAGCGCAGGTGAGGTTTCCATTTTACTAAGATGTACATCAGACAGGTGACCAGCAATTGCCTGGAAATATTCAGTGCTACCAGGCTCCACACTCCATATCCTCTGTAGGCCATTACAATACCAAGGATGCCGCCTGTTACGGAAGAGACAAAGGAGACAATGGCCTGTTTCCTGAAATCGATCTTCTTGATTAACAGGGTACGGTGGACTAAGGAAAGCCCGTTGATCACCAGAATGGAACTCATTACTTTCATCACCGGATCCAGGAGCGGCTGCCCGTAATAACAGGCCAGCCACGGCGATACCGCGATCAACAGAATGGCTAATGAAGCAGAGACCAACAGATTGAATACGAATACCGTATCGCAATCTACATCCGTAAGGTCTTGTTTATTGATCAGGGCCTGACTGAATCCACTATCTACCAGACTGGTGGATACGGCCAGAAATACCGTGATGAGCCCAACGATACCAAACTCTGCCGGAGTCAACAAACGCGCCAGGACAATACCCGTCACAAAGTTGGCTCCCAGAAGCACCATATTATCTATAAAACTCCAGGAAGCCCCTTTGTACGTTTTCCTCTTCAGAGATTCTGTCATGTGCTCCACTTATTCTTCATACAGGAAGATAAATGCGGCCAGGTCACTTGCATGGTCTTATCGTATCTTTCTGTTCCTGCATGATTTTCTCCAGATAATGTCCATACGGATTGTTCGACAAAGCATGGCATATCTCTCCTAACTTTTCCGGGGTGATCCATCCTTGTTGATAGGCAATGGCTTCCAGACAGGCAACCTTCAGCCCCTGACGTTTTTCAATGACTTCAATAAATGTAGAGGCTTCGCTCAGGGAGTCATGTGTTCCGGTATCTAACCAGGCAAATCCACGGCCCAACACTTGTACCTGTAATTCTCCTTTTTCGAGAAAAATCTGGTTAACAGAGGTGATCTCTAATTCGCCCCGTGCCGAAGGCTTCACATTCTTAGCCACGTCTACCACACTGTTCGGATAGAAATACAGCCCCACCACCGCATAGTTGGATCTGGGACGAAGGGGTTTTTCCTCTATGTGAATGGCCTTCCCGTTTGCATCAAATTCCACCACTCCGTACCTTTCCGGATCGGAAACCCAATACCTGAAAATAGTAGCCTTATTCTCCTGAGTGGCACTTCGTACAGCCTCCTTCAACATCCATGTGAAACTCTGCCCATAGAAGATATTATCTCCCAGGACCAGACACACCGGATCCTTTCCGATAAACTCCTCTCCGATCAGAAAAGCCTGTGCCAACCCGTCGGGCGAAGGCTGTTCGGCATATTCAAAGCGAACTCCAAAGTCAGAACCATCACCTAACAAACGTTGAAAAGCAGGTAGATCATAAGGAGTAGAAATAATCAGGATTTCCCGGATACCTGCTAACATCAATACAGAGATTGGATAATAGATCATGGGTTTATCAAACACAGGTAATAACTGTTTGCTCACTCCTTTTGTTATGGGATATAAACGTGTTCCTGATCCTCCGGCTAATACAATTCCTTTCATGAGAG
>JAJBTC010000213.1 GCA_020861095.1 Bacteroides sp. | reverse complement strand
TTATAACATATTTCTTGATCTATGTCAAGTATCATGTGATAAAAAGATGGTTTTTGACCGTGAATGAAATATTTTTGTAATATCAGGTCCGTGTATTTGTGTCATCGTGATCTGTATTCTTTAGAATGTATAAACTAATTGCTTGTATGATCGGCGGATGTATGACTTTTATCTGCCAACTATCTGTGCGTTCAGTCCATCCATTTAGCCAGATAGCTTGTTAGCAGGGGAAAGAATTTGTTTTTCAGTTTTAGTCTGCCACGTATGCCCGGGGCAGATCTGGTGTATCCGGTGTTGAGGTTTTATTATAGCATTTGTGGACGATCCGACTATCCTATCCTTGGTATCCAAGTACAATACGCGTATAAATAATAGGGTATAAGATCATCTACACCCGGGTGTAGTATGCAATCAGACCCGGGTGTAGTTGGTTACTACACCCGGATATAGTAACTAACTACTTCCGGGTATAGTAATGTACCAGACCCGGGTGTAGTTGCTGCTTGCGAGTAATGATTCTACCTGTATCCTATAGGGAAAGTGCAGCTTTGTCGGTGCTAACCTATACGTGAGCCGGCTTTTTCGTGCGGGGAGTAAAGACCTGACAGACTTACCACAAACAGAAGAAAGTCACCAGAAAAGGTACGCTCAGATCTACGACAAAGCCGTGATAGATGGATACGATCACAAATGGCTGACCTGAGCATCGGGTAATAATGGGTAGGGTAGTATCCATGGTGGTAGCGCCTCCTACGGAGATGGGAGCCAGTTTTCCGAAATACCGTACCAACAGCGGAGCAGTCAGCAGGGCGATGATCTCCCTGGATATATTGGAGAGCAATCCTATGGTTCCCAGTTCCGCTCCTTTGTATTCGGTAATGAAAATACTGGATAACGAGTAGTAGCCAAATCCCGATCCTACTGCCATACATTCCGCTATGGTGCGGTGGGGCAGTAGCAGACTCACTGCCCAGCATCCGGCCAGTGTCCCGACGATGGTCATAAGGGGCAGCAGGAGAAGTCTCGGATTGAGCGAACGAAAACTTTTCAGGGTTTCCGGATGGTTACCTATGCTCAATCCTACACAGAAGATCAGACCGCATAGCGCGTAGAAACTCAGCCGGCTTTCGGTGACAGCCGCGGGAAGCAGGTGATAGAGTCCGCACACCACTCCCAGGATAAAGAACAGGATAATGATCAGACTGCCTTTCATACTTTGTCTGCTCTTTGTTGTCTGTTCACTGCATACCACAGCAGCCAGGATAGAAAAATACTGCCGGCCACAGCTCCCAGCGTCAGGATCATGGCTTCTGCTCCCAGTTTGCTCAGGCTATTGATAAGGGTCTCGTTGTCTCCCACTTCTATTCCCAGGAGGAAAAGGAGAAGCCATATAAAAACAGTGATCGCTGTGGGAATAAAGCGTAGTTTCTTACGACGTAAGAGATAGCCGGTGAGTACACCGGCAAACATGATGGCAATAATAATTAACATACATCTGTGGTTTATCGGCGCAAATATACTGCCTTTCTTTCACAGCCCGGACAGATAGAGGAGTAAAATGGGGGTAATCATGAAAAATAAAGGCTTTGTACGGAGTAAGGGCTGGGAATACTTGTCTGATTACGGCTTCCAACCGGAAATATAATTATAGAATATGCAACTGAAACTCTGTTATGAATATCAACGACTGCATGTGCGGGAGGGTAGTTCTATTCCTCGTCTATATACAATAGATCGCGCATGATGGTGTCTGAAATGAAAATTCCCCGGCGGGTCAGTCGTATATGTCCTTGCGACAGTACCACAGCTTCCTGCTGTATATAAGGTTGGATCTGATCCCGGAAATACCGCTCATATCCTTCTCCGTATCGCTGTCGGATCGCATCTGTAGGGATGCCTGCGCGGGTACGCAGGCGGGTAAGTATATATTCGTTGTAGGAGGTAGCGAGTGAACGGGGTTCTGTTTCGAACAGTCGTTTGCCCGTTTTCCATCCTTTTATATAATCGGTCAGTGAAGATACGTTCCACTCGCGTGACCGTCCGTTGAAGGAGTGAGCGGATGGGCCACATCCTAAGTAAGGGACCTCTTCCCAATAGGAACTGTTGTGCCGGGAATGGTAACCAGGGAGTGCGAAATTGGATATTTCGTAATGCTCGTATCCGGCAGCTTCCGTCTGTTCCATCAGGCGACTGAAGTATTGCAAGCTGATCTCTTCCTGCTCTTCCCGCACTTTGCCCTTTTCCAGCATCCGGTAGAGTGGGGTACCCTCTTCATAGGTCAGGTAGTAGGCCGACAGATGTTCCGGACGTAGCAGGAGAGCCTGCCGGAGGTCCTGCTGCCAGATCGTAAGGTCCTGTCCCGGCAATCCGTACATCAGATCTATGCTGATATTCCCGAATCCGTATTCCCGGCAGTTGTACAGGGCTTCTATGGCCTGTGTGGCAGAGTGTCTTCTGTGCAGTTTCCGCAGTAAGGTATCATCGAACGTTTGTATACCGATACTGAGCCGATTGACAGGCAGGCCACGTAACGCCTGGAGATAAGAGGGTGAAAGATCATCCGGATTGGCTTCTAAAGTGATCTCTGCATCTCCGCTCACCTGATAATTCCGGTAAATGACATCCAAGATGCGTTCCAGTTCCCGGGCAGACAATTGCGAAGGAGTACCCCCTCCCAGATAGATCGTTCCGATCTCCTTGCCGGGCAGGTAACCGCTTCTTGTCGTCAGTTCGTCCGATAAGGCCGCTACATACTCCTCCTTTTTCTCCTCGTGTGTAGAGGAGTAGAAGTCGCAGTAGATGCAACGTGTTTTGCAGAAAGGAACATGGATGTATATCCCCGACATAGACATGTATTTTATTGTAATAATGTATTCATAATTAATTGTAGATAGAATGCTCCGTTGCCCTGGAAAGACGTGAAGAGATTTACGATTTACTGATTTACGAACCAACGGTCGACGAAGTCAACCAACGGTCAGCGAAGCTAATTACGATTTACGATTGAAATTACAGAAAGAATTTGTTGGTGAATCCCTGCGTAATATTTCATATGCAACTATACGAGACGCGGTATACTGTTTATTTATAAACGTATCTACCTGTTGTTTGATCTACAGAGAAAGGGATTGCCTGTAGAGACGCACGGCGTGCGTCTCCGCGGTGCAGGTTCAACATACAGGCGTGCGTCTCCGCGGTGCAGGTGGTATGGATCTTCACGATATACGTCCGACAAAAAAGCATCACACATTGTATATAATACATTATTCCTGGATGGGGATGCTTTCCCATTCGGTATGCGGAGACGCACGCCGTGCGTCTCTACAAGGTACCGGAATTGTATATATACCATTCGTAGGAATCTCTGCTTATAAATCATGTACGCTTCAGCTCTATTTTTCCGCGGCATCCTGTACCGCTTTCATGACACGCAGAAAGTTCCCTCCCCAGATGGCGGCAATGTCCTCTTCGCTGTGTCCTCTTTCCAACAATCGTACGGTGATATGGATCAGATCATTGTTGCCATTACATCCTTTCACACCCCCTCCTCCGTCGAAGTCGCTGCCGATGCCCACATGTTCTATGCCTGCTACCCGGATCATGTGCTCCAGGTGATCAATGGCATCGGACAGAGAGGCAGCCGACGGATCGGCATGCAGAAATTCATCTACCAGACAGAGTTGAGCCACTCCGCCGTTGGCTGCCAGCGCACGGAGCTGATCATCTGTCAGGTTGCGGTCATGCGGAAGCAGAGCCGCGGCAGACGAGTGAGAAGCAATCACCGGAACCTTCGAAAGAGCCATCACATCGTAAAAGGTCTTTTCCGAAGCGTGTGACAGATCCACCATGATACCTAAGCGATTCATCTCCCGGATCACCTTTTTTCCGTATGGGCTCAGTCCGCCCCATTCCTCCTTCGGATCGGAAGAACTGTCGCACACATCGTTGTGGCGGGTGTGGCAAGGCGTGAGATACGTAACTCCCCTGTTCCGGAAACGGGATAGGTTAGACAGATCCTTGCCGATGCCATAGGCATTCTCAATACCGATATAAAATGCTTTCTTTCCTGCCTCTTTCAAGGTAGCAAGTTCTTCCGGAGTAGTGGCAATGGCACATTGTTCCCTGTTGAGCTCCACCTCACGGTAGATGTGATCGATCAGTTCATCGACCCGTGCGACAGCCTGTTGAGTGGTTTTCTTATCCCTTCCCTTCTGTGCTACCCATGCCGCCAGGTATTGTCCGTCCAATCTGCCCTCTTTCATTTTAGGGAGGTTTACCTGGCTTTTTTCCCGGCCACCCAGGCTCAGACCTTCGGCAAAGCGCAAAGGAGCATCGGTATGAGAGTCTATAGAGAGGATACGGTTGTGTATCTCTTTGGCTCTTTGGAAAGTAGTAGCTTTACCGATCAGGAAATCGAAGATCTTTACCATCACCGTATCTCCGGCATAGGTATGACCTTCCGGATGGAATTGTACTCCCCAGATCGGACGCTCTTCTGCAGACTCTATCACCTCTACGATACCATCTGTTGCCCAGCCGGTGGCGCGGAAGCCGGGTGCTACTTCTTTGACTGCCTGATGGTGGTGAGTATTGGTACAGATCAGTGTATCCCCTAAGATCTCCGCGAAGAGTGATCCCGGCAACAGATGTACGCGGTGAGTGGCCTCGCTGCTAGGCTCCTCCTGATGATGATTGATGGTAGTGTCCGGATATTGCGTAGGAATATCCTGATAGAGGGAACCACCGAAAGCGACGTTGATCAGTTGTTCGCCCCGGCAGATGCCCAACATCGGTATGTTGCGGTCGGCGGCCAGACGGATCAGTGTCATATCGTATACATCCTGCACATCATCCACCTCTCCCATCTCTTCGACGGGCTCTTCTCCGTAATAAGAGGGATCCATATCTCCTCCGCCGATCAATACGATCCCGTCTATCAGATCGACTAAGCGGATCAGTGCTTCCTCGTCTTCCAGGATAGGGATCAACAAAGGCACGCCTCCCGCTTTCAGAACCGATTCGGTGTAGGTACGGCGTACGGAAGAATAGTTGTTCGGGTGTGAGCATGAGATACCGATCAGGGGGGCAGATGGTTTCTCCTGAGCTTGTCCGCCTGCCGGACCAAGCAGAAAAAGTGTTAAGAATAGAAAAAGGTATTTTCGCATGTTGCTTTCTGTTTGGTGGTTTTTTAAAAGCAAAGGTAAGAAAAAGGTTTTTTAAAGCCAGTTTACGGGTTGCTCTTTCTTTTGATATGTTGCAGAACAATGTTTTGTAACAGGATTAAATAATTGTTTTTGACACTATAAATTTTTAATTTGCGCCTCACTTTAAGTTAAAGGTATGTATATACA
>JAJBTC010000058.1 GCA_020861095.1 Bacteroides sp. | reverse complement strand
ATTATTTATTTTGTTTATGGTATCTGTTTTCTACTGGCAATATTAGCCAGAATAGGGGGAAACCAGGTTGAAAATATGACAAAAAAGGTTCGAAAATAGTTTCTCAGGGTACGATGACAGGGTTTCCGCCTGATCATTGGAGAAAAGAGATTCTTTTTGATCAGACAGTTGTTATCGGGAAAGAAAAAAGTATCATTTTATCTTAATCACAAAGGCATAACCGACAAAGTAAATGATTGTTTTTCCCTTGCCGGAATCCGGATCTATTTCTTCTGTGTTCCCATCAACTTCATGCATGGAAAAGACTAAAAACAGTTAACCAGAATCAGGTTACTACAGTATATATATTCTGGTCTTTTAGTAACCAATCAGATCGGAACTGGTAACCAATTCGGCTCCGTTTGGTTACCAAAAATGGTCAAATAGTCGGAATCTTTATCTGAGAACATATCCCGTCGATCCTCTGTCCCGGTCAGACTTTGCTCGGACTGATGCCAAACTGTTTTTTGAAACAGGTACTGAAATACTTTGG
Source organism: Bacteroides sp. (assembly GCA_020861095.1). Taxonomy (GTDB): domain Bacteria; phylum Bacteroidota; class Bacteroidia; order Bacteroidales; family Bacteroidaceae; genus Bacteroides. Next base: position 4,829 of record JAJBTC010000058.1, on the reverse strand, counting down.
ATCTGAGAACCCGACCATATATGACACTTCACCAATCGTATATTTTCTGGAAATCAATAATTCTTTCGATCGGTTGAGTCGGATGATCCTGATAAAATCATTCGGGCTCTGGTCTGTCAGTGTTTTTAGTTTATTGTATACGGAAGTACGGCTCATGCCCAGCATCCTGCAAAAATCATTGATGGAAAATTCCGGATTAGACAGTTGCTGATTGATTATTTCCAGGGTCCTGTCTAAGAACTCTTTATCTAACCGACTGGTATAGTCCACTTCTTCGGGGCTGCTTTCCGGAGACAATACCGTCTCTCTTAAATGCTGGCGGCTCTGGAGAATGTTCCTGATACGGACTTTCAGAACGGAAAAGTCAAAAGGTTTGATGATATAATCATTGGCTCCTGCTTCGAGGCCCGATATTATATTTTCTCTTTCGCTCAGAGCAGTCAGAAGAATAATAGGGATGTGACTCGTTTCCATGGATGACTTAAGTATCCTGCACATTTCATCGCCTTCCAGTCCGGGCATGATCACGTCTGAGATAATAATATCAGGATTTATGTCTTTAGCCATTTTCAACGCCTGTTTACCGTCTGTCACACTGACTACTTCGTACTCTTTTGATAAATTCTCTGTCAGGTATTCCCGCATGTCTATATCGTCCTCGGCAAGCAGAAGAACATTTTTTGCAGGTGCAGGAGAGTCCTCTGCTCCGCGAGTTGTGTCAGTGGCAGGAACCGTCTCTTTCCGTATCTCAGGTTCATTGATCCCGGCAGAGTCTGCTTTCAATGGAAAAGTGATCGTAAATGAACTTCCTGCATGTTGCGTGCTGGAAAATGTAATTTTGCCATCCAGTTGTTTCACCATTTTCTTTACCAGTACCAATCCGATGCCAGAACCTGTCTCACTGGAATTGATCGCATTCTCTGCCCGATAAAATTGCTGAAAGAGGTTTTTGCGTTCTTTTTCAGGTATGCCGATCCCAGTATCCCGTATCTCAATGCTCCAGAGTTGTCTTTGATAGGTCGCGTTCACCAGAATGGAACCCTTTTCGGTATATTTGAGCGCGTTGGAAAGCAAATTATCCAGTATTTTATTCATTTTTCCTTTGTCGAACCACACTTCAGGAAAACCAGGCTGAACAGTCAGCTGTATATCTACTCCTTTCTGGATAGCCGCCATACGAAAATCCGTGAGGATATCCTGCAGATAGGTGTAGATATGCTGTGGGCTGAGCGTCAGTTTGTCCGGATGCAGATCCGCCTTTTGCAGATCCAATAGCTGAGTAACCATCTCAAAGAGTTTTTCCGCGTTTTTCGATGCAATATCCAGAGACTTCCGCTGATCGTCAGACAGTCCGTCATGTATCCTTAATTCGCTGAGAGGAGCTTTTATCAATGTGATAGGCGTACGTATATCATGTGCAACGCTGATGAAGGAGCGGATTTTTTCTCTGGAATTGTATTCTTTGATCCGATGTTTCACAAACTGTACAGACAAATAACCAATCATACCAACGATAGTCAGATAAAACAGTAAAGCCCGGTAGGTTGCCCAGAACGGTCGGCCGATCACAACTGCTAAAGAACGTTCCGTGATGACCTCATTACTGTATTTATCAACAGCTTTCAGCCGGAACGTATATTTGCCTGCCGGCAGATTCATATAATCTATATCCCGGGTTGTATCCGTGTGCTGCCACTCTTTATTAAAATCCTCCAACATGTATTCATACCTTATTCTGTGGGGATAAACAAAGCCAATGGAAGAAAAAGAGAGGGAGAATGAATTCTGTACGTATTTCAATCTGACGGCCGGGGTTTCATTAATGGCCTGTTTCAGGAGCGAACCTTCTTTACCTGCCTCCACAGACTGATACAAAAGCTTGAAATCCGTAAAAATAAGTTGGATATCTTCTGTTTCTTCATATTTAAAATCAGGAGAAAAGACTACCACTCCGTCTGCTGTACCCAGGGCAAGGTCTCCGTTCCTGAGCCTGATGGAAGCATTGGGATTGTAATGTCCCCAGTCTATATCCAGGAACTCATTCATACTAACTATTTTCCCGGTCTCCGGATCCAGGCAATACAGATTTTTCTCCGTATTGAACCAGATCTGCCCGCTGCTGTCTTCCACCACATTGTTGATGGAATTCGACTCTATCCCGTGCAGGGAAGTGTAGGGCCGGAGTTGTTTCGTTGCCGGATCGTAGCACAACAGCCCGTTTCCGTCCGAGGCCATCCATATCTCTCCTGTGGAAGACTCCAGCAGACAACGCACCGGATATTGAAATACGAAATCGCCCAGTTGGTTGTATCTGTCTATCTCTTTGGTGATCTTATCGAACACTACCAATCCTCCACATTCCGCGAGAAGTAGTTTATTATAGGCACCGGCCCGGATGTCACCGACACATGTCACCGGATAATACGCATAGGTGTTTGTCCGGAGGTTATAACAGGTCAGTTCCCCCTCAATGCCTCCGAAATAGAGCTCATCTCCATCGCAGTGAATGGAATAGATGTAATCGGTTGCTATTCCGGTTGGATCGGGATAGGTGCGGGCTTTTGCTTTCCGGACATTACCTGTTCGCTTATCAATGCTGTATACACCGGTCCCGTATCCACCTACCCACACATTTTTTCTGGTATCTTCACACAAAGCAAGTATCACTCCGGAAGATACACTGTTACTCTCATCTTTATTGAGAAAATGTGTCCATTTGTTTGACGCGGGTTGATACAGACTGACCCCATTGTTGGTACCGTACCAGAGATCACCGTCCGAGTCTTCCAGGATCACGTTCACGTGGCTCGATATCAGGGAGTGCGGGTTGTGGCGTCCGTGTTTGATCCAATGGATCTGAGGATAATCGGGATTGAGATAGCCGATACCGTTGGTATAGGTACTTACCCATATACAATCGCGTTCATCCACCAGAATGTCGGAGACTGTATTTCCGTTGAGACTCCCTTCTTCATCTTCATTGGCAACAAAACGCTCCATCAATGTTCCGTCGGAGAGCCGGATGCGATACATTCCCGCTCCATCCGTTCCCACCAGCAGGGTCTGATCGGACAACATAGCGAACGCGCGTATAGGTACGGAAGGTATAAAACCGTGGAACGAAGTGACTTTTCCTGTAGGCAGATTCACCCTGTAGGCCCCATCCGAAAAAGTCCCGATGAACAATATCCCGCCATAAGAGAACAAGGATTCTGTTTTTATTTCCCATGGAAACCTGATCAACGATTCCGGGGAAAACGTCCCGGTCTCTTTGTCTTTCCACAACTGATAGAGGTGCGTGTTGGTACCCGCGACAAAACTGCCATCTTCGAGTTGAATAAGCCGGTTTATATACTCATTTACAAGTCCGGCAGCTTTCACCTCTTTGGTCTGAGGGTCGAAATGGTAAAGACCCGAAGAGAGCGAAAGCCACAATTGGTTGTCGTCGTCAAACAGCATATCATTCAGAAACAGAAAAGGATCGGACAGCGTGACTATCAGGTCTATCTGCAGGACGAACCGATCTGTCTGCTTGTTGTAGGAATAGATCTTTCCGTTTCTCAGGGAGATCCAGATATTCCCGGTGCGGTCACAGGTCATGGTGCTGGAAGATAAGATATAATCTTTTGCCTCCAGGGTCTTATCCAGTTCATAATGTTTTACTTCATTCCCATCGTAGCGGTCGACCCCCAGATGAGTGAATGCCCAGATGAAGCCGGCGGAGTCCTTGTTGATCCGAAAGACCTGTCGGCTGCTGAAGCCTTCTTTGATCCCTAACTGTCGGAACGTTCGGGCAGGAAGTGCAGCCGGAAATATAAGAAAAATCAAAAGGAAAACAATAGGCAGCGTTTTGTTCATGTCTTTATGGTGCTTTCTGTAGATAGTATCAGGATGCAATAATAAAAACAAAATCTCAGAAAATAGTTTAATTCCTATCAAATTTCTTTTGTTTTTTATCAGTCTTCTGGGTGGGAATAATGATTAATTACCACAACTCCTTCTATGTGTCAGGCATTTCTATATAAAATAATTTTCATCCGATCTCTGATCCATGACAGGGAGGGGTTAAATATGAATAAAATTTTCTTTTGGATAAGAGAGAAACTTTCTGCTCTTACTAATTTAGCAAAGGGATAGCATATAGGAGATGGATCTTGAAATTAATTTCCTGACAGAAATAGGTAGAGATCAATGTACGGATAGAAAATCCTTTTATATGGATTATACGGAAAGGATCGCACAGATAGATAGATCTATATTTTCCGGGAGAAATCCCGGATGCTTCCATCCGGTAAACAGGTAGACTATGCCAAAGTACCGGATGTAACTGAAAAAAGAATCAAATGAAGCCTATAACAAAAATAGAAAAACAATTGATACAATGGGCGGATCGGTACGAAACGGAATCATTTATTTCCACTGACCCGATCCGGTTTCCTCATAGGTTCACAGATAAACGTGATCAGGAAATAAGTGCGATCTTATCTGCTTACCTGGCTTTCGGAAAGCGGCAACAGATCATTGGAAAATTAGAACTCCTGCATCAGATCATGGGAAATTCTCCTTATGAATATATCCGCAGGGGAGACTATAGCTACTTCCTGAATCGTACGGGAAAATTCTATCGTTTCATATCCCATCAGGATATGATCCTCTTTTTCCAGACCTTACAGGAATGTTACCATACCTATCCCGATCTGGAAAGTGCTGTTTATTATTGCTGCAAAGACAATCCGATGCGTGGGTTGCAACTTCTTTTCGGGCATCTGACCTATATGCCTGCTCCGGAAAGTCAATCGGCCTGCAAACGTCTGAATATGTTTCTGAGG
>JAJBTC010000159.1 GCA_020861095.1 Bacteroides sp. | reverse complement strand
GTTACGCATAGGGATTTACAAACATATTCTTTCTGTAATTTCAATCGTAAATCGTAAATCGTAAATCAGTAAATCGTAAATCTCTTTGCGTCTTTACGGGTAGATGATAAAGTTAGTGTATTTGTTTTTCAATCGTAAATCGTAAATTGTAAATCGGCAACATTCCTTGATGTTAAATATCGAATAATGGTCATGACCGAAGAGAGTAAATAGTAAATCACTCCGGTGGATCCAGGTATTTTACAATGATCGCATGTTGGCGGGGAGTGAGATAACGATGATTGTAAGGAGCATATCCGGTTTTCCGCAGTTCTTCGAGCATTTCGGGACAACGGTTGATCCAGCGGTTGAGGCTGCGTACCGCGTTGCGGGGAGTGGAGGCATCAGGAAAATAAAGCATAGCCAGTTCGGCAAAAGTAATTACATTCTTTTTCATATCACAGGTTGGTTTAAAGGAAATACGATTGATTTTTTTGGAAGAAAGTTAGTGGAAAAGAGACGCATTGCCAGAGAACAATATGAAATTTGGATGACAATGCTGGCGTTGTCATTCGCTTTTTTCTTACCTTTGCCCCACGTTGTAATATAAAGTATATATTCATGGATAATTTCAGTGAACTGATACGTAACCGTCGGAGTATGCGGAAGTTTACCGCAGAAGATCTCAGCCAGGAAGAGGTTGTAGCTTTGTTGAAAGCGGCTCTGATGTCTCCCTCTTCCAAACGGCACAACCCCTGGCAATTTATCGTTGTAGATGATAAAGAAAAGCTGCAACGCCTCTCGCGCTGCAAAGAACATGGCGCGTCCTTCCTGAAAGACGCGGCATTGGCAGTGGTGGTGACAGCCGATCCGCTGGCCAGTGATGTCTGGATCGAAGATGCTTCCGTTGCTTCGCTGATGATCCAGTTGCAGGCCGAAGACCTGAACTTAGGCAGCTGCTGGATACAGGTGCGCGAACGCTTTGCCGCGGAACATGTGCCGGCCGATCAGGTGGTACGTGAGGTCCTGGATATACCTTTGCAGTTGCAGGTCCTTTCCATAATTGCCATCGGGCACAAAGGTATGGAACGCAAACCGTTCGATGAAGAGCATCTGCAGTGGGAAAAAATACATATCAATACATACGGAGGAAAATGATGGCAAGAAGTATACAGGAACAACAGGAGAATTACCGGGCAATTGCTTTTTCACTCATACTGATAGGGGTATTGATACTGATCGACCGTCTGATCGGATTCTCTGATCTGGGAGCTGGATGGATCATGCGACGGACCAACTTTCTGCTTTATATCGGTGCCATTTTCCTGGTGGTCAAGAAGGATAAATCCATCGGATTGATATTGGGAGGAATATGGATCGTGCTCAATCTGGGTAAAGTCTTTGCTCTGCTCGGGTCGCTGTCTACCTATGTCTTGCCGGTAGCGCTGGTCGCGGGAGGCGTACTTCTCTATATTATGTCCCGTAAAAAGTAGCCCGATGCTTCAGGAGAGAAGTGTGGTGCTGATAGGTGCCGGTAATGTGGCTACGGGTCTCGGATGTGCTCTGCATCGCCGGGGTATACCTGTATCACAGGTCTTCAGCCGTACACAGGAATCGGCCCGGGCATTGGCTGAGAAGATCGGCGCTGAGGCTGTAAGTAGCTGGGAACTTCTCCGCAACGATGCCGATCTTTATATCGTGAGCCTGCCCGATGAAGTAATGACGCGTGAAGTCTCCCGCATTGCCAAGGGGCGTGAACACGCTCTGCTGGTGCATACGGCCGGGAGTGTGCCGATGCAGGTCTGGGAAGGATATACCGCCCGCTATGGAGTACTTTATCCGCTACAGACCTTTAGCAAAGCACGTGAGATCGATCTCTCCCGGGTACCTTTGTTTATAGAGGCAAACTCTCCACAAGATACCCTGTTTCTCCGGGAATGGGCCAGTGAACTTTCGGAGCAGGTGTATGAGGCTGATTCCGACCAACGGAAAGCATTGCATCTCTCTGCTGTCTTCGCATGCAACTTTGTCAATCATCTGTATGCCATTGCCGATGAATGGCTCGAAAGCCACGGACTGCCGTTTGAAGCCTTGCTGCCTCTGATAGATGAGACGGCACGCAAGGTACACACACTTTCGCCCCGTCAGGCACAGGCCGGTCCGGCTGTACGGCACGATGAAGCAACTATCCAGGTTCATCTGAAAGCACTGGAAGGGCTGCCGGAGTGGCAACAGCTCTACGAAAGACTGAGCCGCGATATACAGGATATGGATAGAGAAAAACAGAATACACTTATTATATAATCCCGTAACAGAACATGAGTACGATCAATTACGATCTATCCCGGATCAAAGCCCTGGCATTTGATGTAGACGGAGTGTTGAGTGCCGATGTGATCCCTTTGCATCCGTCGGGTGAGCCGATGCGCACGGTGAATATCAAGGATGGCTATGCCATTCAGCTGGCTGTGAAGCAGGGACTGCGTATCGCTATCATCACCGGCGGAAGAACCGAAGCGGTGCGTAAGCGTTTCGAAGGATTGGGAGTGACCGATCTGTATATGGGATCTTCGGTGAAGATCCATGACTACCGCGATTTCCGGGATAAGTATGGACTGGAAGACAGCGAGATCCTTTTTATGGGTGATGATATCCCCGATATGGAGGTGATGCGTACCTGCGGTCTGCCCTGCTGCCCGAAAGATGCTTCACCGGATGTGAAGCGGGTAGCTGCATATATCTCACATTGTGCGGGTGGCTATGGGTGCGGACGGGATGTCATGGAACAGGTGCTCAAAGCACAGGGCAAATGGATGGGCAACGATGCCTTCGGATGGTGAAGAAATTTACGATTTACGGATGTACGATGTACGATTGAATTTACCCTCCCTTCGTATATTCTTGTAAATCCAGTATCCGTAATTTATCTTTATTTTATCCGTATCTAATAATTAAATTGTATTTTCAATCGTAAATCGTAAATCAGTAAATCGTAAATATAAATTATGTTTAGTAATCTGAACAAATACAAGCTGATCCTGGCATCCAATTCTCCACGTCGTCAGGAGTTGATGAAAGGGCTGGGAGTAGCGTTCGAAGTGAGAACCTTACCTGACCTGGATGAGTCTTATCCTCCTATTCTCAAGGGTGAGAAAATCCCGCTTTACATTGCCCGGGAGAAAGCTGCGGCTTATCTGCCTGGTATGCAGGCTGATGAACTGATCATCACGGCGGATACGATTGTCTGGAAAGACGGAGAAGTCCTGGGAAAGCCGGCAGACAAAGCGGAAGCGAAGAAGATGTTGCATACGTTGTCCGGTGGCTGTCATCAGGTAGTCACAGGGGTATGTCTGACTACGAAGGAATGGCAGCGGGGATTTACATCTGTAACGGATGTGAAGTTTGCTCCGCTCACCGAAGAGGTAATAGACTATTATGTAGAGAATTTCTCTCCGCTGGACAAGGCGGGCGCGTATGGCATTCAGGAGTGGATCGGTTACGCGGGGGTCGAGTCTATCTCGGGAAGCTATTTCAACGTCATGGGCCTTCCGATCCATAAGCTGTACAAAGAATTAGTGAAACTCTGACCGGAGAAGGATACATATTTGGGTTGGACCTGCACCACCCAGACGCACGTTTCTGTGTTGGATGTATATTGTGTAGACGCGCAGACCTGTGTTGGACGAGGCTGTCTCAAAATAAGAATTGAGATAGCCTCTATTTTATTCCATGATTTTATCTCCGAGTGCCCTTTTTCCCTAATTATATTTTGAGAGTTTATTTTTCTTAATTTACCTCACATTGGATTCATAAGAGGGCCTTTGGATAATCTAAAGACAGCCCAACAGAGTCAAAATAAGTGTTAGGAAGCTACTTTTTTGAGGTTGTAAGCAATAGAGAGCAGTCCAAACTCAACTTCTACTTTATCCTTTCCTTTACAAAGAAAACGTTTAAAGTTCTTATTGTTTTCTAAGTTCCCAAAAGTGGCTTCCACATCCTGGGGTCTTTGACTACGGTGTTGTAGCCCTTCTTGAGATCATAATTTACCTTTTTCTTCTCTCTTGAGTCTGTTTAATTTTTCTATTATTCTTAGATTTATGATATACACATTTTAAAGGACAGCCTTGACAACGAAGAGCCTCATGAACATGGATTTGTTGCTCAAAACCTGTTTTTGTCTTTTATTTGTATTTGTACAGAAAGTTCATAACTTGTCCCATAGGACAGTAGTAACAATTTTTGATTGCGTTGTAATAGAAGTTCGAAGATTAGAAAGGATCATTCTTCCGTTTTCCTGTCTCTTCTTTGTGGAAGTAATTGTATTTAATATAACTCCTTGTTTCTTTTTCACGTGTATAGAGATAATTTTCTTCACTTTCCTAACCGGCATCAGCAATGGATTCTTTGGGATAAAACCCATATAAATATAAAGAGTGGAACTCTTCCAGATGATGGATGTAAGTATTTGTATCGGTTGTGGTTGGATAAATCCCATAATTAGTTATAAATGGATTATTGGTAGAGATTTGTACATTGTAAGCGGGTTTGAATTGTCCGTTTAACCTATGGTCTTCTTTCATTCGCATGAAAGTGGCATCCGGGGTCGGTTTTGGAATAGCTATTACGACCATTCAGGACTTTTTCCTGCTCTTCATATTTGCGTAACTGATCAGGCCAGGCCTTACTGACGCGTTTAATCTTTTGTTTTATTTTCTTATCTTATCACAATCTATATCCTTTAATGCTTCATCTATTTTCCCTATTATTTCTGATAATCTCTCGGCTGTGATCTCTTCTGCCAGTAAAGGTGCTTCTTCCAATAACTCCTGCTTAGTACCTGACTCAGCATAGGCCCAAAGTTCATTAATTTGATCCGCTATCTTACCGATACGAGTACTTATTGATTTGCCCCAGACAAAGGTATAACGATTGGCTGCGGATTCTATTTTTGTTCCACCTGTATAGACTTTATCTAAACTTACGAGTCCTTCTTCTACCAAAAAATTAACAATGGTAGCAAAGACTTCTTTTAGCACTCCACTTAAACGACCTGAATGGAAGCGGTTGATTGTATTATGGTCTGGAGAGTTTATCCCGGTTAACCATAGAAAACGGATGTCGTTACATGCGAATTCTTCTATCCGGCGTGAGGAGTATACATTCCTTAAATAGGCGTAAACGATTAGTTTAAGCATTAGCCGGGGATGGATAGGCATGTCTACCTAAGGCGGAATACTTGTTATATAAAGAATGTAAGTCTATCTGTTCTATGATGCGGTTTACTATACGAACAGGATCATTATTTGCAATCATCTCTCCTAAGGAGGGAGGAAGTAGTAGATTATCGTTTGTAGGATAAGATCCTTATATTTTGTGATGACACTTAAAGATAGTAATCTTTAAACACATAAGCAAGCCTTTGTTTAGAGAAATAAAGGCTTGCTTTTTTGTTAGCTAACAAAAGATAAAGGCCATCTTTTTTTGAGATAGCCTCTTTTTTATGT
>JAJBTC010000131.1 GCA_020861095.1 Bacteroides sp. | reverse complement strand
TATATTCTGCAAATATAGTGAAAGCCGAAAGCAGAGCAAAGTTTACTTTAGCTATGCTAAGGCGCATCCTATATTCTGCAAATATAGTGAAAGCCGAAAGCAGAGCAAAGTTTACTTTAGCTATACTAAGGCGCATCCTGTATGCTGCACCTATAGGAAAGGTAAGAGGCAAAGATCAAACTTGCTTGAAACGTTGTCCGAACCGCATCCTATATTTTGCAAATATAATCAATTTAAGTGGATATAAACAGCCCAATCAACAAAACTTAACAGAGAAGGCCACCCGTTATCAGGTGGCCTTCGCAATGTATGTTTATTTTGTTTCAGAAGGATTAGAAGAATACATATCGATTGTCCCTTACTTTCGCCTTCAGATACAGATCGTTGATATAGCGGCTTGCCATTCGGGTCTGCGTATCAGCCAGAGTTTCTTTCTCAGTGGTTACTTCGAAAGTTTCATTGAGCTTTTCTTTGCTATATACCTGCAATACCATTACCCCCGCGTTACCCTGGATAGGACGGCTCAGCTGATTCAGTTCTGCGACAGAAACATAGGCTCCTACCAAAGGTTCGCTGCTACGCAATACGGAAACATAGGCCGGAGCAGAGAAGGTCACCATCCGGATCGAATCGCTTACCGCATTTTCCATATTTTTATATTGCTCAAATGAAGTAGCTCCCGAAGCCTTCATATCAGCGATGATCTTTTCCGCTTTCTTTTCCCGGATCAGTTCTGCCTTCAATTGTTGCTGTACTTCCGAAAGCGGGGTATATCCTTCTTTATTGATAGCGGACAACGCGACCACGAACAATCTGTCATTGGCCTCACCCACCTCATAGAGATTGGAGACATCACCCGGTTTGGCATGAAATACCCAACGCAATGCTTCTTTGGTTCCCCGTACACCACCAATCATATGCTCCGAACTATAGAGTTCGTTCCTTTCCAGCAATCTGTAACCGGATTCCTCGGCATTTTCCGTCAACTGGTCTATCGTCGGATTGGCAGCGATAAACTGGCTGAACTCATTATACATCCGATCGTACGTGGCTTTACTGTATTCCACCGTACGTTTGACCACTGCCACTTTGTATTTTTCCTGATTGCTTTTCTTATTCAGCACCTGCATGATCACAGGTCCCTGTACCAGGGAAATAGTCCCGATCTCACGTGTATTCAGAGCATGCAGCGTATGGAGGAATTTCACATCATCACCACTCAGCTGCGCACCTTCATAATCTTGTGAAGAAATCCAGCGCGATTCCCCATTCTGTCCGTAACTCTGTGCTACTTCCTCAAAATCTGCGCCTGCTTTCAGAACAGCCAGTACACTGTCTACCACTACCTGCTGACGGTTCAGATCTGCTTCCATAACCATGAACTGACGTATTTCAACCGAATCCGGCATAGTGGCTTTGGATACAATTTTAAATGTATTGAACGTATTATCCGCCGCATTGTAATAAGGGCCATATACTTCTCCTACAGAAGTAGAATCGATACGCGCGGCAACATCCGCCGGAAAAGCATTGCGGGTATAATACAGATCTGTATACGGATAATCGGAAGCTGTAGAGCGGATGAAATTGGTATAATCTGTATGGGTATTATGGAGTTGTTCGGTATATTCTACCATTTCGCTCTGAAGAGCCGCGCGATCTTCTTCACTGGGAACAACCTGTACATCCACATACTTGATATTGCGGGTTTCGGCATATCTGCGAAACTGCTCTTTTTTCTTATTATACAGGCTTTTCAGTTCGGATTCTTTCAGACGGATCAACGAATCGGGAACACTGGAGTAAGGGATCGCGGCCAGTAATACGTCCGACTGATTGACTCTGCCGTCAAAAGTAAATTCCGCCTCTACCGGATTAGATTTCAACGACTGGCTGATCAATGCCTGGTATTTCTCTGCCAGACGGGTCTGTATCAGGTTCTTCTCTATAAAATTCCAATAGCGTGCCAACATTCCGTAATACTCCACTTCAGGACTATAAACACCTGACTTGGTATATCTGGCATAGTCTGCCAATACCTTTTTCAATCCATCCTGATCAAATACACCGGTCTGAGGATTATAAAAAGGGGTCTGCATCAGTAAGGGATGTGATCCTTCGCTGATAATGGCCTGGATCTCTTCTTTGGAAACGGTCAGACCGATCTTCTGGGCCTGATCCTCCACCAATTTATTGTTGATAAAGTTGCGCCACACTTCATCCTTGATCTGATTGGTTTGCTCTTCTGTCAGGGTAGTCATGCCGGAAGTAAGTTTTACAACATCGGTATATTCCTCTATAAGATCCTGGTATTGCTGAACAGAGATAGACTTTCCATTCACCTCTCCTACGTCCTGTGACATCTGAGGCTGAAGTATCCGCCATGCATCGGAAGCAATAAATGCGAACAATGCAAAACCGATTACAATAAGTAATAAAGGTCCTTTCGATCTGATCTTTTGTAACGTTGCCATTTTGATTATTATGTTTTACTTGTTTATTATTTCCTTTCTTGGGGCATTTTAGCGCACGAAGATACAAAAAATGCGAATATGTATCCCTTTATTAGACAAAAATTTGTTTTTAAGTAACAACGAAAGGATTTACGATTTACTGAACTAACGCCCGACGGAGTCAATCGAAGATCGGCGTAGCCAACCAGGCGGTCAGCAAAGGGATTTACAATATACCATTTATTCCTTTGTCAGAATCATGAGGGGAGAATTAACTTTAAGGAATGTTGGAGGACAAATCACATAAAGTAATTATCCACCTGTAGAGACGCACGGCGTGCGTCTCCGCAGTACAAGTCCAACATAGAGATGCATTTGATTGCGTGTACATCTCGTGATATCAGGCTTCTATTACACAAATGACAACATGCTTTTGTGTGGAATCCGGGTATATGGTTTATATAGAATTATATTTCCTGTGGATATATACAGTATATATCCATACATGGGTTGGACGTATACCGCGGAGACGCACGCCGTGCGTCTCTACAGGTGGATGATAACATGTATTTTCAATCGTACATCGTAAATCACTTCGTGATTTTCAATTTGACCAGTTCGATCTTGGTAGCCGTTACTTTAATGATCTTAAACTGATAGTCATTTACAGTAACGGTCTCATGCAATTTGGGGAAACTCTGGTATTCATGCAGGATAAGGCCGCCAATGGTCATGTAATCATCCGACTCCGGCAATTCCAGACCAAAGGTTTCGTTCACTTTTTCTATTTCGAGACGACCGGAGAGTATATATTCGTCTTCACCTATTTTCTTACAGATATAAGAAGTATTGTCATGTTCATCTTCAATGTCTCCGAAGATCTCCTCTACCAGGTCTTCCAGGGTGACGATACCCGAAGTGCCTCCGAACTCATCCACCACCACAGCAATGGAGCGTTTTTGCTGCAACAGGGACTTCATGAGTTTTTGCGCGGCCATGGTTTCGGGAACAATGGATATCTCCTTCACATGCTCCCGCCAGTCTGCCGGTACGCGGAACATCTCCGAAGAATGGATATAACCGATGATGTTATCTATATTCCCATCAAAAACGATCATTTTGGATATGCCCGACTCCACAAATTTATTCTTAAGTTCTTCCAGCGGGGCAGAACGATCCACAGCCACCACTTCCGTACGCGGAACCATACAATCCCGGATCTTCACATTGGAAAAATCCAGCGCATTACGGAATATTTTCACTTCCGCGTCCAGATCTTCCTGATTCTGTGCGTTACTGATGCCTGTCTGCACAAAATAATCCAGATCTACTTTGCTAAACGCGTTGGCAGAGGCATCTTTATTCACTTTCACTCCGAAAATACGCAGCATAACCGCAGAAAGGGAAGAGGCAAACCAGGAAATGGGATACAAAACGATATAAATAAAGAAAAGGGGTATTGCCAGGACCCGAAGTATCAGATTGGGATTTATTTTAAAAAGGGTTTTAGGCAGGAACTCTCCCGTCACCAGAACAATCAGTGTAGAAATGACGGTCTGTACCAATACCATCACAAAATGATTGGAGATAAAATTGGAAAGGAACTTCCCTTCGATTAATTGTGCCATCAGGATCCCATAGATCACCAGTGAAATGTTATTCCCTACCAGCATCGTAGAGATAAAGTTGTTGGGATAGCGGAAAAACAGGGAAAGGATGCGGGAGACGATCCCACTCTTACGCTCCATCTCCATACGCAGTTTGTCCACCGAGATAAAAGCAATTTCTGTTCCGGAAAACAGAGCAGAAAAAGCCATAGCGATAAGGATATAAACGACTATATTCATGGTTCGGATAATGAATCTGTGATTTCAATCGGCTCTGCCGTCTGTAAAGCACGGGCGGGGGTAGTCACGGAAGGACTCCCTGCCGGCTGAAAGGTGGTATCCACTGCTAAGGAATCATTTTTCACTGCCATCGCTTCATCTTCCACATAAAAGATCCCCTGTACATTGAGGATCCTGTAATTGGTCATTTGCTGGTTAGACTCAAATCCGTAACCGGTAATGATCCTATCAGGCTGGTCGATGCGGATAAATTCATCTGAGTATACCTTCTCCGTTACCTGATTCCAGAAAAGAAGATCTGTTTCAAAACGCTCTCCTTTCACATTCTCGATCTCTACATTGCGTACCAATTTCCAGATCTTATCATCCATGTAATAGTAGGCTGTATCGGCCTTTATACTGGCTTCTATATCAAAGACAGAATCAAACTTCTCCAGATATACCCCCTTTTCAAAAGCCCAGTAAGGGGGCTTTTTCTTATCATAGATCTCCCATTCTTCGGTAAGGATCCGATAGCGGGTAACTCCGGAATCCGATACCAGATTGGTAACTCCCAGCGTCACCATCGTAGGTAAAGAGTCCCGTTCGACGATCGCCTCGCCGAAGTTCTTCTTTCTCCCTCCGCAGCCACTACATAAAAGAAGCACAATGACCACCCCGAAAGAGGTGATCATTATGCTTGTAGAATATGAGTATACTTTTCTAAGTAACGATACCATATTACCGGATGGTAGTTGACTCACCGATCCATCCACCGATCGTGATACGGTCACCGGCTTTGTAACCCAGCATGAACAGATCCTGTGCAGACGGAGTATAGCGGGAATAAGTCCCGATCAGTTTGTTAGCCTCTTCTGTAACACTCGGATCTACCGCTTTGGCTCTCTGCAATTTGTCTACAATCAGGAAATAGGTACATTTGTTCAGTGCCGACTCGTCACTCCAGTTAGGACTGGTCGCATACAACTGAGCGATCATAATGTAAGGAGCTCCGTAGTTCTCGTTGTAGCTGATCGCTTTCTGACAATAGCTTCTGGCCTGAGAAAGTTTCTTTGCCGAAGTCAATACCGCAGCTGCCATATAGGCTTTCTCTGCTTTTTTGATATTGTCGGTTTCCAGGTCGATAGACTCATCGAAGAACTTAACAGCTCCGTCGATGTCCCCTTTCTTAAATGCCATGTACGCGCAACCTGCCGCGGCATCGGTAGTAGGTTCGATCTGGTACACATAGTAAGATGCCTGGAAGTAAGCTTCCTCCTCGGTGCATTTCATCATTTTCATGATATCGATCACCTTTTTCAGGTATTCCAGATCATTTTTATTCTCTTCTACCTTATCGCCATAGATCTCCTGCAGAGATTCACAGTCCGCGGCACCACTGTTGATAAACAACGCTACCAGGTTGTCTTTTACATTCTGGAACTGATCTTTGGCACCGTCTTTCGCGTTTTCAATGGCTTCGTCCACATACTGGGTCGCATTCAGATAGTCCTGGATAAACTGTTCTTTATGCGACTCATCTTTCTTGAGTTTGTTCATAGACATTTCCAGGAAATAATGCAACACCGGAACCGATGATTGTCCCTGTACCGCGTTGGCAGATTCGCTCAGCCATGCATACGCCTGGTCCACATCGGGATTAGGTGCGTAACTGATATAATCAATCGCCTTCACTCCGATAGAAGATTCTACGGAAGGAACGTTCTTTACTGTTTTCTGGAATTCCGGAATATATTTCAGACGCAGATCATGGACCTCCATGAGTTCGTCGAAGTATTTCTTGTATTCTTCGGAAGTACGGGCATTGTTATTCGCCTTGTTGTCTTCGTCTAAGAAATATTTAAGGATTCTGAAACCGTCAGTAAATGTGTAGAAGCGAAGAAGAGGGCAATTATCAAGAACCACTCTCCAGGGCTGGTAAGCATCCTTGAAGTTTCCTGCTCGTACAGCTTCATGGGACACACTACTGTTCGAAATGCAAATACTGTCAGTTTGTGCCGAAGCACTGGCTACCCCTGTCATAAGCAGCAACCCAACCAAAAGTGTCTTAATCTTCATCGTATCTAAATTTTAGTAATTATATAATCACTTTAAACATAATATTACCTCTATCGGTTTACTCCACTTTCCGTTTGAAGAACCAACGTTCGTTGAAAGTCAGGCCCAGGTTTATTCTTATATAATTTCATTTATCATATTGACGCCTCTGCCGTCTACACGTATGTATTGCGCAGAGACACTGAACATCGAGCGTGTCCGTGGAAAAGGGAGCCCGAATCCGGCACTCACTCCATATTCCCGGGTAGCCCGTCTGCCGTCGATCTTATAATACGGGTCGGAATAATAAGCTCCGGCCCTGTAACGTACATGCGACAAATAGTTCTTAGACAACAAACTGGGACGATATTCTGCCCCTATCGCTATTTTCGAACGATCGCACAATTCATTTTCTTCACCGTCAAACTTCACCTCTCCCCACTTCTGCAAGGTATAGTCGGCTCCCACTGTCAGACGTTTGTCGTAGACGTAGGTCAGCCCCAGTCCGAAACTATGCGCCAGGCCGTAGTCCACATTCTTTTTAACCTGCTGGGAAGTCCCGCTTCCCGTAGCAATTCCCAGATACGAATTGCTGTTCAGGTTCTTCTTCGGTGAATAGACAGCCCCTATCGTCATCACATGTTTCTTGCCCAGAGGCTGTGTATATTGCAGACCAAAATCCAATTTATAATCCCGGGCAGACAGATGCAATGTATCTGTATAATTATAATTGTTGGAATTGATATATCCTACAAACATACTACGATCTATCCCTCCCCAGAAATAGGAAGCGTTGACCCCTACCGACAGGTTACGCATCACGCGGAATCCCATTCCCAAATACAACTGATGAAAACCGCCATCTCCGTAAAATTCCTGAGTATTGACAGGAGTGTCATCGTTTCCTTCCACAGTCCGGGTCATATTGTACCCTACATTCGAATAGGGCAACAGTCCTATGCTCATCCCCATCCAGCGTTGCACACGAAACTGCATAGCTACATAGTCAAAACTCGAATTTTTAGCGTTCATCCGGGTGGCCCCTTCACTGAAATTCGTATTCTGCAAGGTCATACCTGCATCGAACAGAAAAGTCAGTGAGTCTATAGCCGTGTAAGAAGCCGGGTTGACCGGGTTGATGTGATTTCCATCTCGTAAACCGTAAGCGACTCCCCCCCATGGCCCTGGAATTGGCAAAATTCTGATCCGATAGTTGTCCATATCCGTAGCGCGTGTAAGGTGAGTTCGTATTATTCTGGGCCACTGCCACTTGTGGCAAAACAACCACAAACAACAGAGCACAGAACAGCCCTTTAAAATCTATCATTTATTATAGTCTAAAATTCTATTTAACCCTTTTAACACTAAAAATCTATCTGCAAAGATGATACTTTTTAAGTTCGTATCAAAAGAAAATTCATCTCCACCCGTTAAAAAAATGAAAAGTTCAGGATATTTATCTTTTAACGAAGCGATGTACCCCCGGATCTCATATTCGATTCCGCGCTTCACCCCGGCGCGTATGGCTGTTTCCGTATTCCGTCCCAGCAAGGGCAGATCTCCCGCTTCCGACACCAGCGGAAGCCGTCCGGTATAGTCGTGCAAAGCCTGCAAACGCATTCGGAGTCCGGGAGCGATATTCCCTCCGTGGTACCGCCCCGAAGCGTCGAGAAAGTCATAAGTGATTGCGGTACCCGCATCAATGACCAACAGATCACGGCCCGGACACTGCTGCCAGGCTCCCACTACGGCAGCCAGACGATCCATCCCCAGCGTTTCCGGGGTTTCATACAGGTTCGCAACGGGCAAAGGAGTCAGATGATCGAGCCACAGAACAGGTATCTGACCATCCGTCAAAGGTTGCAGAACCTCTTTCCCGATGTCTGTTACTGCAGAAATGATCGCGGCTTCGAGCGGATATTTCGCACATAATCCGGGCAACCGGGACAGGGTATGATCGTCCAGACAAACTTCTGCCATCTGGCCCGCGTCGAAAACGGCCAGCTTAACGAAGGTATTCCCGATATCTGCGATTAAATTCATTCTGCTTGTTTTTCACCTGCAAAGATAGCTGTTTTTCTCTCAGAGGTGGTATGTATTTTGTCCGTTTCTTCCGGGAAAATGTACAAATAAAGGCTAAGACTAAGTTTGAAGGTTGAAGTGATAAGTTTTAAATGATGGAGGTTGAAGCAATTGCCGGAAAGAATAGAAGGCTTTCCGAACAGGAACATACGGTTCCGCCTGCTTGTGGTTACCGGTCCCGGAGCTTATGGAACCTGACCCAAATGCTTATGCAATTTCACTCAAGTGCTTATGGAATTCAGCCCGGATGCTTATGCAATCCGGACGAAGTTCCATAGGCTCTGGAAACGTCTTTGTTACGTGTCACAGACTTCATGTTACAAATCCACGCAGTCTTTCCGATAACGAACAAACTATTTTCTGGTGTCTGATTCGCGCGCTCTTTTTATTTAAAGAGTGAGTCTTATTCTTTTTCTTTTATCTTATTCTTATTCTATAAAGTTAATTAACTGATTATCAATAGGAGTTTCCCCAATTTTTGTACAAGTTTTCCACCATTCCGGTACAAGTCCCTGTGAGTTTTCGTACAATTTTTGTATGATTTTCGTTTTTTCTCCACACAACCATTTGATTGCCAAAACATTACAAGCAATACTTTTATTGCTTCATTTTTCTCTTCTGAACGCGTTTTGAAATTATCTTTTTTCAATTTTCAGGAAAGTTTTCTCCGTATCAGGCGTATTTCAGTCCGTCTCCCCTCCCAGAAGCCGTCTGAAAGGGATACAAAGAGCGATTCTTCATTTTCCTGTTTTTTGTCCCGGAACGTAAAATTTACAGTTTTTACCGCACGCAAACCGCCCGTTTTCCACACCAGTCGCCCCCTTGCGACAGAGGCTATCATCCCGCCTACATCATGCAACCCCATCCGTCTCCCGGTCAGAATTGGATTTACAGAAGGAAAATCCTATATTTGCAACGCATCAATGAACCGTTTTATGAGCAGATACATTCATTTATTCGTGATTATTTTTTCCTTTTTCTCAGGGGCAGCCACACCGTTGGCAGCATCTGCGCTGCCACAGGAGGCGGATAGCCTCTCTCCCCGTTTCAGCCTGCTCACCTGCTCTCCGGGCGAAGAAATATATTCTTATTTTGGACACACGGCCATCCGGATGATGTGGCCGGAAACAAACAGAGATATCGTATTCAACTACGGAGTGTTCAGCTTCAGCGCGCCCAATTTCATGTTACGTTTTGCGTTAGGCGAAACGGATTATCAGCTCGCGGTCACCGATTATCATCGCTTTGCCGCGGAATACGATTATTACAACCGGGGCATCACCGAACAGGTGCTTTCACTGTCTCCCTCCGAAGCACAGAAGCTGGCAGAGTTGCTGGAAGAGAACTATCTTCCTGAGAACCGGATCTACCGGTATGATTTCTTTTACGACAACTGCGCTACACGTCCCAGAGATATCATAGAGAAGTGTATAGAAGGAAAGATTGTGTATCACTTTCCGGACAGCCTGTCGCAGTCGTACCGCGATATCATTCATGAATATACACAGGGACATGACTGGGGACAGTTCGGGATAGATCTTTGCCTGGGAAGCCAGATAGATACCCCGATCACGCAGCGGCAGAAAACATTTGTTCCGGACTATCTGCTCTGGGCCTTCCGCGACGCGGAGATCATAGCCCCGGACGGCAGCAGGCGCGCGTTGGTGAGTGCGGAGCATGTTCTTTTGCCGGCACGGACAGACACACAGCCACAGGGTCTCTCTCTGTCTCCCCTCTCCTGCGCGTTGTTACTTTTTATGGTAGTGGTTCTCTTCACCATCTATGGCCTGCGCCGGAAGAAAAGTTTGTGGGGAGTAGATATGGTGCTGTTTGCCGCGGCCGGAATAGCCGGATGTGTATTGGCTTTTCTGGTATTTCTGTCCCAGCATCCCGGAGTGAGTCCCAATTATCTTCTGTTCGTATTTCATCCGCTGCATCTGTTATTGCTTCCTTTCTTCCTGTATAAAGAGAAAAAGAGGCAAAGAAGCATCTATCATGTGGCAAACAGTGTTACTTTAACTTTTTTTATACTGTTTATGGCCGTTTTACCTCAAAGAATTGAGTGGGCTGTAGTACCTTTGGCACTTTGTTTGTTAGTACGTTCAGTCAGCAACCTTATACTGACCTATAGAGAAAAAGCATGAAAGGAATTATTACCTCTATCTTAACCGTCCTTACTTTTACCGGATTGCAGGCACAATCTGTTCCTTCAACTCCCCGTCTGATCGTGGGACTGACCATTGATCAGCTGCGTACGGATTATCTGGAGTCTTTTTCACCTTTATACGGTGAGAAAGGATTCAAACGCCTCTGGAAAGAAGGAATGGTATATAGGAATGCCTCCTACAATTTTGCGGATGTAGATCGGGCCTCGGCCATAGCTTCTATCTATACCGGTACTTCTCCTTCCATGAATGGGATCATAGGCAACTACTGGCTGGATACCTCTACGTTGCGTCCGGTCAATTGCGTACAAGACCTTTCGTTCATGGGGAATTATACCGACGAGAGTTCCTCTCCTTCTCAATTATTGGTTTCTACCTTCGCGGATGAACTGAAAATAGCCACCCAGAACAATGCCATGGTATATGCCGTATCTCCTTTCCGGGATGCGGCTATCTTGTCGGCGGGACACGCTGCCAACGGAGCCTTCTGGCTCAATGAGAACACCGGGAAATGGTGCAGTACAACCTACTACGCGGATTTTCCCTGGTGGGTGAGCCAGTACAACGACAGAAAAGGGCTTGACTTTCGCATTGAGAATATCGTTTGGCAACCTTTGCTGCCCTCCGGGAGCTATACATATCTGCCAGAATGGCGCAGGGATGACTTCCGCTACAAATTCGACGACGACCGCAGGAATAAATTCAGACGTCTGATCACCAGTCCTTTTGTCAATGACGAGGTCAATCTGCTGGTAGAAGATCTGCTCGAGCATAGTTTCATCGGGCAAGATGATGTACCTGATCTGCTGGCACTCACGTATTACGCGGGAAATTACGATCGCCGGAGTCCGCAGGAGTACGCGATGGAACTGCAGGATACCTACGCGAGATTAGATCGCAGCATAGAAGATCTGCTGACGATGCTGGACCGGAAGGTAGGATTGGAGAATGTGCTTTTCTTTGTGACCTCTACCGGTTATTCCGATCCGGAAAGCGCGGACATCATCCTCTATCGCATACCGGGAGGAGAATTTCACCTCAACCGTTGTACCGCTTTGCTCAATATCTACCTGATGGCCACCTACGGCGAAGGGCAGTTTGTAGAGGCATATTACAATCAGAATATCTACCTCAATCATAAACTGATCGAACAAAAGGGGCTCGACCTGGCAGAGATCCAGAACAAAGCAGCCGATTTTCTGATCCAGTTCAGCGGGGTCAACGAAGTACATTCGGCACACCGGTTGCTCCTGGGAGCCTGGACGCCTGAATCGGATAAGATACGGAATGCCTACCATCGCAAACGGTCGGGAGATCTGATCATCGATGTACTGCCGGGATGGCGGATCATAGATGATAGCCACTCCTACAACAACCGGGTGGTACGCAAAGCGTATAGTCCGGCTCCGCTCATCTTCCTCTCTCCGCACTTCCGTCCGGAGATTATTGAGACTCCGGTGACCATGGATCACATTGCCCCGACTATCGCGCAATGTATGCGCATCCGGGCTCCCAATGCCTCCGCTTCCCCTCCCCTCTACCGGCACTCACTGCGGTGATTGTCACATTTTTTATATACAAAACGGCAGCAGGTTCGTGTTTTTAGTGTAACTTTGCCGCTATATTTCACCCTGGTAACCAAATTAAGCATAAGATATAAAATGGGTTTAAATGATTTTTTAAGTAAATTCTTCGGCAATAAGTCTTCCCGTGATATGAAAGAGATACAGCCCTGGGTTGATAAGATCAAGGCTGCTTATCCGGAAATAGAGAAACTCTCTAACGACGGACTGCGCGCGAAGACAGAAGAGCTCAAACAATATATCCGGGATGCCGTGCGCGACGAACGCGCAAAGGTGGAGGAACTGAAAGCCTCTATCGAGCAGACCGAACTGGAAGACCGCAAACAGATCTTCGCGGAGATTGATAAATTAGAGAAACAGATCCTGGAGATCTATGAGAAAGCGTTGGATGAAGTACTACCTGTGGCTTTCTCTATCGTAAAAGATACGGCGCGCCGATTCACAGAGAACCCGGAGATCGTGGTGACCGCTACCGAATTCGACCGTACGCTGGCGGCTACGAAAGACTTTGTACGTATCGAAGGTGACAAAGCCATCTTCCAAAACCATTGGCTGGCGGGTGGTACCGAGATCACCTGGAACATGATCCACTACGATGTACAGCTTTTCGGTGGCGTTGTGTTGCACAAAGGAAAGATCGCGGAAATGGCTACCGGGGAAGGAAAGACCTTAGTAGCGACTTTGCCGGTATTCCTCAACGCGCTGACAGGGAACGGTGTGCATTTGGTTACGGTGAACGACTACCTGTCTAAACGTGACTCGGAGTGGATGGGACCTTTGTATATGTTCCACGGATTAAGTGTAGATTGTATAGATAAGCACCAGCCCAATTCGGACAGCCGCCGGCAGGCCTATCTGGCGGATATTACGTTCGGTACCAACAATGAGTTCGGCTTCGACTACCTGCGCGACAATATGGCTGTAAGCCCCAAAGATCTGGTACAACGCAGGCACAACTTTGCCATTGTGGATGAGGTAGACTCTGTATTGATCGACGACGCGCGTACGCCTCTTATCATTTCCGGTCCGGTACCCAAAGGAGATGTACAATTGTTCGAATCGCTCCGCCCCTTGGTAGAAAGATTGGTGGAGGCACAAAAAGGACTGGCCACCAAATACCTGACAGAAGCCAAACGCCTGATCGCGTCCAAGGACAAGAAAGAACAGGAAGAAGGCTTCCTGGCACTCTACCGCAGCCACAAGGCTCTCCCGAAAAACAAGCCGCTGATCAAGTTCCTGAGCGAACAGGGGATTAAGACCGGAATGCTGAAAACGGAAGAGATCTATATGGAGCAGAACAACAAACGGATGCACGAGGTGACAGATCCGCTCTATTTTGTGATCGACGAAAAGATCAACAGTGTGGATCTGACGGATAAGGGTATCGACCTGATCACGGGCAAAGCGGAAGATCCGACCCTGTTTGTACTTCCTGATATTGCCTCTGAGCTCTCTGCGCTGGAAGCCATGGACCTTTCGGAAGAAAAGAAACTGGAGAAAAAAGACGAGATGATGACCAATTACGCGGTCAAGTCCGAACGCGTACATACCATCAACCAGCTGTTGAAGGCATATACCATGTTCGAAAAAGACGACGAATATGTGGTGATAGACGGGCAGGTGAAGATTGTGGACGAGCAGACCGGACGTATCATGGAAGGTCGTCGCTACTCAGACGGATTGCACCAGGCCATTGAAGCCAAAGAACGGGTGAAGGTGGAAGCTGCCACCCAGACTTTTGCCACAATTACCTTACAGAACTACTTCCGTATGTATCACAAGCTGGCCGGTATGACCGGTACGGCAGAGACGGAAGCCGGAGAGTTCTGGGACATCTATAAATTGGATGTCGTGGTGATCCCGACCAATCGCCCGATTGCCCGTACCGACATGAATGACCGTGTGTACAAGACCAAACGGGAGAAATATAAAGCAGTGATCGAGGAGATCGAAACATTGGTACAGGCGGGGCGTCCGGTACTGGTGGGTACTACCTCCGTTGAGATCTCTGAGATGCTGGGTAAGATGCTTGCTATGCGCAAGATCGAACACAACGTACTGAACGCGAAACTTCACCAGAAAGAGGCGGATATCGTGGCTCAGGCCGGTCAGAAAGGGATTGTGACCATTGCCACCAACATGGCGGGTCGTGGTACGGACATCAAATTGAGTCCGGAGGTCAAAGCAGCCGGTGGTCTGGCCATCATCGGTACCGAGCGTCACGAATCCAGACGGGTAGACCGTCAGCTGAGAGGGCGCGCCGGACGTCAGGGAGATCCCGGTTCTTCCGTATTCTTCGTCTCTCTGGAAGACGACCTGATGCGTCTGTTCTCTTCCGATAAGATCGCTGGTGTGATGGACCGTCTGGGCTTTAAGGAAGGAGAAATGATCGAGCATCCGATGATCTCGAAATCCATAGAACGCGCTCAGAAGAAGGTGGAAGAAAACAACTTCGGTATCCGTAAGCGTCTGCTGGAATACGATGATGTGATGAACAAACAACGTACGGTTGTATATACCAAACGGCGTCATGCGCTGATCGGAGAGCGTATCGGTATGGATATTGCCAATATGATCTGGGACCGTTGCGCGGTGCTGGTAGACACCAATGACTATGAGGAAGCCAAAATGGATATTCTTCAGACATTGGCCATGGATCTGCCCTTCAGCGAGGAAGAATTCCGCACGGGCAATAAACCGGAGATGACTGAGAAGGTATTCGAACTGGCCATGGACAATTTCAAACGCAAGACGGAAAGACTGGTTCAGGTAGCCTTCCCGGTGATCAAACAGGTGTATGAAACCCAGGGACAGATGTACGAGAATATCCTGATCCCGATCACCGACGGAAAACGGATGTATAACATATCCTGCAACCTGAAAGCGGCTTATGACAGCGAATGTAAGGAGGTAGTGAAAGCATTCGAGAAATCGATCCTGCTGCATGTGATCGAC
The DNA here is from genome assembly GCA_020861095.1 of Bacteroides sp. GTDB lineage: Bacteria > Bacteroidota > Bacteroidia > Bacteroidales > Bacteroidaceae > Bacteroides. The sequence goes on along the minus strand of JAJBTC010000131.1, from coordinate 21,740 downwards.
GAATGCTGGAAAGAGAACCTGCGCGAGCTGGATGAGCTGAAACATTCCGTACAGAATGCGAGCTATGAGCAAAAAGATCCGCTGTTGATCTATAAGCTGGAATCAGTGACCCTGTTCGATACAATGGTGAACAAACTGAATAACCAGACTATCTCTATTCTGATGCGCGGACAGATCCCGATTCAGGATCCGGCACAGGTGCGCCAGGCAGCGCCTGAGAGACGGCAGGATATGAGTAAATACAGCGAGCAGAAACAGGATCTGAACAACCTGAGTGATCCGAATCAGAAGGCGGCCGCGCAAAGAGATACGCGTGAGGTCAGACGAGAGCCCATACGCAGCGAGAAGACGGTGGGAAGAAACGATCCCTGTCCTTGCGGAAGTGGCAAGAAATTCAAGAACTGTCACGGTCGCGCGGTATAAGTTCATACGCAGAGGGGCAATCTCTATATAAAGAATGAGTGTGGCGTTCCGTCTTAAAGGAACTGGGAAAATCACTTATTCACGTAAAGAGGTTGAAAACGGTTAGGTTCTAAACATGTAAAAACGATTTAGAGACTGCCTCAACCAATGAATAGCCCGGAGTGCTGTCTGTAAGATACAGGAAAACGGATCTGTATCCTACAGACAGCATTCTTTGTTTTCATCCGTTTATACGCTATCGGCAGAGACAATGTGATCTATACTATTTTTTCACACCTTATGGCCTCTTTATTTATAACATTTCATTCTTCTATTTATAAAAAGATTCAGAGCTTTTAACAATCAGCTTTGTAGAAAAATCGTACATTTGTTGTACAAACATTCTTGTACTGAAACAACATGAAAAAATATCCACACAGTCTGCTCATCTGTTTTTTCTTTTTAGTTACTTCCTGCCAGACCATAGATCAGCTTTCTATTGATTATCTGGTGCCCTCAGAAGTAAGTTTTCCTCCTGAGTTGAGACGGGTAGCTATCATCAATAACACAAGCGCTCTGCATACGAATGACGTGATTACAGACTCCCCGGAGAAACTGCCCAATGAACTGGCCAGGCAGACCTCTTATCCGGAGGGAAATGCCTCTCTGGCCGCCGAAGCCCTGGCGGAAAGCATTGCCGAAGAAAATTACTTCGATAAAGTAGTGATCTGTGACTCCACGCTGCGCGCGAATGATCGTTTCGCCCGGGAATCCACACTGAGTAAGGAGGAAGTGATGCAACTGACCCGGGAGCTGGATGTAGACTTTCTGATCTCCTTAGAGAACCTGCAGATGAAAGCAGTCAGGATCATACGTTTCGATCCTGTATTCGGAGGCTTCGAAGGGGTGGTGGATGTGAAAGTATATCCTACCGTTAAAATATATCTACCCTTCCGTTCGTCACCGATGGTGACCATTACTTCGAATGACAGTATTTTCTGGCAGGAATTCGGCGCTACGGAGCACTATGTACGTTCACGCCTGATCTCCAATGATCAACTGGCGGAAGAGGCATCCGTATTCGCAGGCACGGTTCCGGTGCAGAAACTGATCCCACACTGGAAAACGAGCACCCGGTATCTGTATACAGGAGGTTCCCCGGCCATGCGCGATGCCTATGTACAATCCCGCAGAGAGAAGTGGGACGAGGCCTGCGCGCTCTGGCTACAGATCTATGAAAATAAGAAACCGAAACAACAGATGGGCGCCGCGTACAACATAGCCGTATACTATGAAATGCAGGACGAGATAGAAAAAGCCGAAGAATGGCTGACCCGGGCACAGGAACTTGCGCGCAACGTGGATAAAGTAGAGAGTAAAAGCGCGGAAAGCGGCAACAGGCTGGAAGCAAGCAGGGTTCCGAATTATGCCATGACTGTCATTTATATGCAGGAACTACAGGAACGCAAAGGTCATCTGGCCAAATTAAATATGCAAATGAAGCGTTTTGGGAATGATTTCTGAAAAAATGAGTGACATTAACTTTTTTTATACCTTTGGAGTACAAAATTAAAAACGTCCCATGAAGCTGAATACATCCTCACAAACACTGATACAACAGGCTATCCGGAATGCAGTGGGCAGATCCGGCAACGATGTCGTACCCTCCGTTATTACGGACATCCATCTCCAGCCCAATCCCATAAACGGGGAGCTGATTGTTATGGATGATGATGATTCGATATTGGAGCAGACAGTCATTCAGGGGTGGATCGATTATCAGGGAAAAGATTTCTATAAAAGAGCGGAAGCGTCACTGCGTGCTCTGCTGATACAAATGAAGGAGGCAGGAGAGTTTGATCAGACTTCTATCCTCAACCCGTTTACTTTCGTACTTATAGACGAAGACAAAGAGACGATAGCAGACCTGCTGCTCATTGATGACGATACGATCGTGGTCAGCGAAGAGTTGCTGAAAGGTTTGAATGAAGAATTGGACAGTTTTCTGAAAAACCTGTTAGAAAATTAAGAAATACCTATAGTCAGCTTTCAGGAGTTAATCCATGCCCCGTATTACCCCGTTTTTATGTAATTGTCTGCAAAGTATAACTACCTTGCATTCAAATTGTACCATCGAGACATCTGTTGCTTTGTTGGATGTATATCGCGGAGACGCACGGCGTGCAGTAGAGTCCGGAAAACTATTTTTTAAGATTTACGGAACTATCCAAATGACATTTATTCCACTCTGAAAGCCTGAAGTGACTTTACGGTACACAACTCTCTCTGAAAGCCTGAAGGGCTTTAATGTGCATAACCCCCAGTGAAGCGGAGCATAGCGGAGCGACTGGGGGTAGTGACTACGCCTCTGTCTTCAACCCCGAAGTGGGTTGAATGATTCTATCCTGAATAAAACGAAGTCAAATCGTGCTCATACTACATACTACATAGAATGGAGTTTTTCTCTATTCAACCCGCTTTGGGGTTGACTGTAGATGCCTCAGATATACCCCCAGTCGCTTCGTTACGGGCTATGCCCTTCCTCGCTTCACTGGGGGTTAGTCACATTAAACCCTCCGGGTTTTCAGAGGAAATCAGAGGAAACCGCAGCAAATCAGAGGAAATCGAAGTAAATGAGTGTCTTCCGGATAGTTCCGGAAGTCTTAACCTGTTTTTCCGGACACCAATGCACATCGTGCGTCTCCGCGGTACAGGTCCAACACAGAAGCGTGGCGTGCATCTTATTTTTTTCATTCAGCGAATGAGCATATATCCTTCCATTGTTCCGGTAACAAAGGACATCTCTGCTTTCCAGGATATTCTTTTTTCAAGAGAACCCTGTATGTTATCACAGATCTGCCGTGGCCTTAGGCAAGGTGAACCAGAAGCGACATCCGCATCCTCCTCTGCCTTCACTCACACCGATCCGCCCTCCCAATTGTTCCACAATACCTTTGCAGATAGGCAGGCCAAGGCCGGTACCAGGGACAAAGTCGTGAAGTTTAACAAAACGTTCAAAAACAGAGGCCCGCTGATGTTCCGGAATGCCCAGACCGGTATCGTTTACATAGAATTCCACCTCTTTATCCAGCACCTTGTATCCGAGTGTGATCTTTCCCACATCCGTAAATTTAAGAGCATTGTTTATGAAATTGGAAAAGACCTGCCTCAACGGATTCACAGAACCTATAACCTTACATTCCGGCAACTCTTCTTCCAGTATGATCTGTACTTCCGCGGTATTCTTGGAAGCATACTGTTGTACCACATCCCGACACATCAGATAGGCATCTATCCCGGAAAGCGCGAACTCGATGCGTCCCGACTCTATTTTCGCGATATCCAGTACATCGGAAATAATTTGCAGGAGCAGTTCATTGTTCTTCCTGATGATGTGCATATACTGCTCTCCCTCTTCAGGATTCTCACCGAGCATCAGCAACTCGGAAAAACCGATGATCGCATTCAGGGGCGTACGTATTTCATGGCTCATATTGGCTAAGAACGCGGATTTAAGTCGGTTGGCCTCTTCGGCCTTTTCCTTGGCAATCTGCAATTTGCTCTGAGCGTCTTTCAATTCTGTAATATCGTAGGTGATACAGGCCACTTCGATGACTCCCTCCTGCGGACGGTAATCCTGTACTAAGAAGTTGAGATTTGTCCAGGTATATTCTCCGTCCGGACGACATACTCTGACCTCGATCTTTATCGTATCCGTCTCTCCGATAAGCGTCTCTTTACGCAGCAACAGCAACTTCTCCCTGTCATCGGGGTGCAGGTGAGAATAGATTCCTAAGATATCTGTCAAAGGCGTACTCTCCTCTTCTCCGATATTGCGGTACCATGTATTCTGCGCATATCCCTCTTTGGTCAATACATTGAAATACGCATACCCTACCTGTGCCTGCTCTCCTGCCATCCGGAAGAAACTCTCAAATTCACGGATCTTATTCTTGGCTTTATTCTCTTCCGTACGGTCAAAGACAACCGCCAGATAGTAGATCAACTGCCCTTTGACATCATGTATGATGGTAAAATTACCTTCCAGGTCAATGATTCCCTGCTTTTTATACGTTTTGAAATAAGGACCTACCTTAGAGAAGTCAAACTTACGGGAAAATTCCACATACTTGTCTCTTTCCAGCCTTTCTAGAAAGGCCTGATCCAGATTGGGATTATCAAACAGGGACACCCCCAGTACATCCTCTTTGGAAGAGATACCTAAGATATCCATCTGCCGCTGGTTAAGTTCGATGAGAATTCCTTTGTCATTGTAAACTTCTATCCCAACGGGAATGTTGCTGTATACCCGACGAAGCAATTTCTCACTCTGATCCAGTGCATCGGTAGCCCTGATCTGAGTACTTACATCGAAAAACAGCACCACCAGTTCCTCTTCATCCGCTTTATAAAGCATACACTGACAATACTTTCCACTCTTTTTAAAGAAAGTGGTAAACTCGCTGTGCGACTCTTTCAGTGCAGCAAGCATAGCATCGGATTGCTGAGGGACGTTGATCCCCAGTTCACGTGCGGTCTTTCCAATACTTTCCGACGCGCTCCGCCCCAGGAAATCCGCTCCGGTAGGGTTGATATCTACCAGCAGATAATCAACGACCTGCTGATCTGTATAAGAAAGAAGATGTATACGCATATAGCCTACAGGAATATACTGGAGCAGGTTGTGGATATGCCGGGTTCTCTCTACAAGTGTATGGTACCTGGTATGATCCTCTTTCACTTCGAGATCTTCAGGTGCTATTTTATCTATGATCTTGGTAAATCCGGTAACACAGGCTGGGTGTCCATGCGCATCAGTTTCTACCTCCACCAATTCAGATCTCATCCAGAGTTCGCCCTGTATGGTATGGACCGGGAATGCCTCTTTGTACACATTTGTTGTCAGAGAGTGCATAAACTGTTTATTCACAAGAAGGCGGTAATCTTCCCGGATCAACTGAACAAAGTCCGCGTAAGAGACCACATTTCCGTTCAGACCGAATAGCTTTGCCAGATAGTCCGAACAATGGAACGTTTTGTTTTCCAGGTCGGCTTTCCACCAACCCATATCAGCCTGCTCCATCATTTTATGGAGCAAACGATTTTCTTTTACCGGATCTTTTTCCACAACAGGGTAGCTTTTATGAGTATACACGATACCTCTTCTATACAATCAGAGTAACAGTGAAGAGGTGGTCAAAGGTTATGAGCCAAATATAAGTATAATCTATGCACAGGCCAAATATTTTTTATTTTTTCTTACACTGTATTCACAAACAAACAGGGCCGGTCATCGCTACGAATAACCGGCCCTACTCACTATCATTGAACCCTGTCAACTCTTTTTCAGTGCGGCAATGGACTCCTGCAGGGAATGGATGATACTTTCCGCGTCGGCCTGTTTTTTACGTTCCAGTTCGATCACCGTAGCCGGAGCATGGCTGACAAACTTCTCATTGCTCAGTTTTTTCATGACTCCCTGTAGAAAACCTTGTTTATGTGTAAGTTCCGCTTCCAGACGACTGATCTCCGCTTCCACATCGATCATGTTGCTCAAAGGTACGGCAAATTCGGTGGTCCCTACCATAAATGAAGCAGTACCCTCTGCCTTATTCTCCATAACAGAGATAGAAGAAAGGTTGCATAATTTAGAGATCACTTCTCCGAATCCGGCCACCGGATCGTTTCCGATGATCTCCAGAGACAACGCCTCTTTCTGTGGTATATTTTTCTGCAAACGTATGCTGCGGATGTTACTGATCACCTCCTTCACTACCTCGAATTGCTTCAACAGCTCCTTATCTGCATACGTATGCATATCCATACGCTGTACCATCAGGCTCTCTCCCTCTTCACGCGGATACATCTGCTGCCAGAGTTCTTCCGTGATAAAAGGCATAAAAGGATGCAGAAGCTTGAGAAGCCCTTCGAAATAACAGAGCGTAGCCGTGTAAGTAGCTCCGTCGATCGGTTGTCCGTAAGCCGGTTTGATCAGTTCCAGATACCACGAAGAGAACTCGCCCCAGAACAACTTATATATCATCATCAATGCTTCACTCAGCCGGTATTTACCAAACAGATCGGCTACCTCTGCTGCCGTATCATTCAGTATCGAATCGAACCACCGGATGGCAATCTGATTGGTGACCGGGGTCTGCAGGTTCGTGTCTACCTGCCATCTTTTGATCAGCCGGAAAGCGTTCCAGATCTTATTGTTGAAATTACGTCCCTGCTCACAAAGAGATACATCGAACAGAATATCATTGCCTGCCGGAGCAGACAACATCATGCCCATACGCACCCCGTCGGCCCCGTATGTATCGATCAGTTCCAGCGGATCGGGGGAGTTGCCCAGAGACTTCGACATCTTCCGGCCTTGTTTGTCTCTTACGATCCCTGTAAAATAGACATTCCGGAAAGGCATCTCTCCTTCATACTCATAACCGGCCATAATCATACGGGCTACCCAGAAAAAGATAATATCCGGCGCGGTCACCAGGTCACTCGTCGGATAATAGTAACGCATCTCCTCGTTACCGGGATGGTTGATTCCGTCGAACAGAGAGATAGGCCACAGCCACGACGAGAACCAGGTATCTAAGCAGTCTTCGTCCTGACGGAGTTCGGCCAGGGTCAGATCCTCATTTCCGGTCTTCTCACGGGCCAGCTGTACAGCCTCCTCCGGCATAGCCGCCACCACAAAACCTCCTTCCGGCAGGAAGTAGGCAGGGATCCGGTGTCCCCACCAAAGCTGGCGACTGATGCACCAGTCTTTGATGTTCTCCATCCAGTGACGATAGATATTCTTATACTTAACCGGATAAAAATGCAATTCATCTTTCATCACCGGTTCCAGAGCGATCTTTGCCAGATGTTCCATTTTCAGGAACCACTGCATAGAGAGCTTAGGTTCGATCACCACATGCGTACGCTCGGAATAGCCTACTTTATTGGTATAGTCTTCTACTTTTTCCAGCAATCCGGCGGCTTCCAGGTCTTTCACGATCTGTTTGCGCACCTCAAAACGATCCATACCCACATACAAGCCGGCAGCCTCACTAAGGGTGCCGTCATCGTTAAAGATATCAATGCTGGGCAGGTTGTATTTCTCACCCAGCACATAATCGTTGGCATCATGGGCAGGCGTCACTTTCAGACAACCGGTTCCGAATTCGATATCCACGTAATCGTCTTCGATCACCGGAACGGAACGGCCTACCAGAGGTACGATCACCTTCTTTCCGTGCAGGTACCTGTTTTTAGGATCATCGGGATTGATACACATGGCCGTATCTCCCATGATCGTCTCCGGACGTGTGGTAGCCACCACCGCGTATCCGTCTTCCCCTTCGATCCGGTAACGCAGGTAATACAGCTTGCCGTGCTCCTCTTTATAGATCACCTCCTCGTCGGAAAGAGCGGTGAGTGCCTTGGGATCCCAGTTCACCATACGCACTCCCCGGTAGATCAACCCTTTCTTATAGAGATCTACAAAGACTTTCAGTACACTTTCACTGCGTTTTTCATCCATGGTGAAGGCCGTACGTTCCCAGTCGCAGGAGGCACCCAGCCGACGCAATTGTTTCAGGATAATGCCTCCGTGCTCGTCGGTCCATTCCCAGGCATGACGCAGAAACTCTTCCCGCGTCAGGTCGGTCTTACGTATCCCCTGTTCGGCCAGGCGATTCACCACCTTGGCTTCCGTGGCAATGGAAGCATGATCGGTACCTGGTACCCAGCAGGCGTTTTTCCCTTCCATGCGGGCACGGCGCACCAGGATATCTTGTATGGTATTGTTCAGCATGTGTCCCATGTGCAATACACCGGTGACGTTGGGTGGCGGGATGACGACGGTATAGGGTTCGCGATCGTCAGGTTTCGAACTGAACAGCCTGTGCTGCATCCAATACTCGTACCACTTTCCTTCTACATCAGCGGGATTGTACTTGCTTGCTAATTCCATTTTTTTCTCTGTTACTTTTATAACTCATTCTTTTGAAGATGCAAAATTACAAATTAAAAATCAGATTTTTCCACTTTCCTGCTCAATCCGTACACGGAAAGAGAGTTAATATCCTTCATAGAGAACTATGGCATAGAAAAAGGCAGTCACAAACAACCCATCTTGAATGGCCGGTCCTGTCAAGACCCTGTGTTCTGTTTGTGCGACTACCTCCGCATACATATGCGTAAATAAAAAAGAAAACAGCAAAATCCTGACAGCTACCCGGAAGTTATATCCTTTACATGCGTTGCTGTATCAACCAACCTTAAATGCCATCTTTTACGGATATAGACCGGAAGAGTATACCTGAAATCTCTGGGATCTATTCAGAGTCCTGCAAAAAAATATTCCATAAAACATCAACACCCCCTAAGTTTTATCTATTTTTGCTTTGGAAAAGAAATCGTTTTCATGGATATAAAGAAGATCAGAAACATCAGATATATTACCTGGGGATGCCTGTTGGCCATCGTGTGGGCCGTACAGCTTATACCCGGTTGGGGAGAAGGCTATGCCAGGCACATCTATCCTCCGGTATGCAGGGTTCTCTCTTTCGTCTCTTCCTGGTTCCCTTTTTCCGTAGGCGATCTTTTTATTTTCCTGAGTATCCTGTTTGTATGTCTGTATCCTTGCTACGGGACGTGGAAAAAGCACGGATGGAAAAAGATCCTCCGCAGGGAGGTAGAGTACCTGGTAATGGTATATGTATGGTTTTATCTGGCCTGGGGACTCAATTATTCCCAGGACTCTTTTTACAAACGTACCGGCATCCCCTACACCCCCTACTCGGAAGAGCAATTCCTTGCTTTCTGCCATCATTACATCGAAACGCTCAACAGCCACTGGGTGGTGATCGGACATCCGGATAAAGAAGAGATACGCCGGGAAATAAAAAGACAATATGACCTTCACGGGAAAGAACTGGGCATACGTGTCTCTGCCCACTCCCTGCCCTCTAATAAAGAGATGCTTTTCAGCTCTTTCATCTCCAAAGTAGGAGTCCTGGGATATATGGGCCCTTTCTTCTGCGAATACAACCTCAACAAAGAACTTCTGCCGGTACAGTTCCCGGCTACGTATGCGCACGAGCTGGCACACTTCCTGGGTATCTCGGGGGAAGCGGAAGCCAATTTCTATGCCTACCAGGTGTGTACCCACTCCCCGGATCAGGGCATCCGGTTTTGCGGATATTTCTCCATTCTGAATTACCTGCTGGGGAATGCTTACCGGTTGCTCGATGAAGTTTCATACAAAGAGTTGTTCGAAGCGATCCGCCCTGAGATCATTGAACTGGCCCGGTACAAACAAGCATACTGGGAACAACGTTATAGCCCGGCCATAGGGAGTATACAGAAATGGATATACGACCTCTATCTGCGCGGCAACAAGATTGAAAGCGGAAGAAAGAATTACTCGGAGGTGATCGGCCTGCTGCTTTCTTACGAGGCATGGCAGCAAACACAGACTACTGCGGAAGAGAACATGTAGTCTGCCTCTGTAACAGAACTATAACTAATAAATGATAATATCATGCATTCAAGAGAAGAAAAAAAAGAGGCCTTCGGACGTTTCCTGGACATTCTGGACGAACTGCGGGAAAAATGCCCCTGGGACCGGAAACAGACCAATGAGAGTCTGCGCCCCAATACTGTGGAAGAAGTCTATGAACTTTGTGATGCCATCATCCGGAACAATAAACAGGAGATATGTAAAGAACTGGGTGATGTATTGCTGCATGTAGCTTTTTACGCAAAGATCGGTGAGGAAAAAGGAGACTTTGATATCAAGGATGTCTGCGATAAACTATGTGATAAACTGATCTTCCGGCATCCACATGTCTTCGGAGAAGAAGAGGCCTCTACTGCCGGAGAGGTATCGGAAAACTGGGAGCAACTGAAGTTAAGAGAAAAAGGAGGAAATAAAACAGTATTGAGTGGGGTACCTGCCGCGCTGCCTGCCCTGATCAAAGCCTATCGCATACAGGACAAAGCCCGGAATGTAGGATTCGACTGGGAACAGAAAGAGGATGTGTGGGAAAAAGTAAAAGAGGAATTTGAAGAATTGAAAGAAGAGATCGGACACTTAGATAAAGAAAAAGCCGAGGCGGAGTTCGGCGATCTTTTTTTCAGCATGATCAATGCAGCACGTTTGTATGGCATCAATCCGGACAATGCGCTGGAAAGAACCAACCAGAAATTTATCCGTCGGTTCAATTACCTCGAGCAAAAAACGTCAGAGGCAGGAAAAAGTCTGAAAGAAATGACACTGGAAGAAATGGATCGCTATTGGAACGAAGCGAAAAAGCAGGGGCTTTGAATCCGTATTCCATATATACCAGGAGTATAAAGGAAGTATATTCACGATCTGTGTACGACATTCCACAATGAGGGCATGACGTTTAACAGAGAGTGTATGCCAGTAAAAGAATTTCCAGCAGAGATCTGTACATCACCCAACGGTTACCTGGAATCATGGACAGCAACCATAGGGAAACACATACGAAATGCTATCCCATGGTAAAAAGCAAACGTTCTTTTGAGACCTGAAAAAGTCCTGGAAAGTTACTTTTGATATATCTTCGTTATTTGAGAGAACGAATACAAAAATGTTATTATCAGAACAGTTCTAGTAACCAATCCGACCTGTTTTGTTAACCAATTCACTTTGGAATGGTTACTATCAGACCAGTCCAGTTGTCCGGCTTTTTTATAGACTTATTCCCTAAATGTACAAAAATGTAAGATTACGTTACTTGGTTGGACCTGTACTGCGGAGACGCACGCCGTGTAGTGGTATCCGGAATAAATCGTTAGCATTTTAGATCCTATGCTTTATTTCAAATAGTTACATTTGATTTTCTACTCGGAGGATTTTAAGCTATTACTCTTCCGGAAGCTATGCAAATGACACGCATGTACTCTGATCTCCTCTGAAAACCCGGAGGGTTTACTGTGCATAACCCCCAGTGAAGCGCAGTAAGGGCCTTGCCCGTAACGAAGCGACTGGGGGTAGTAACGCATACACATCTCTTCAACCCCGAAGTGGGTTGAATACAGAAAAACTCCATTCTATATAATATGAGCCCGATTTTACATCGTTTTATTCAGGATAGGATCATTCAACCCACTTCGGGGTTGAAGACACAGGACGGATCCATACCCCCAGTCGCTCCGCTATGCTCCGCTTCACTGGGGGTTAGTCACAGTAAAGCCACTTCGGGCTTTCAGAGTGGATGAGTGACAGCTGAATAATTCCGTAAATCTTAACTTATTTTTCCGGACACTACGGCACGCCGTGCGTCTCTACAAGTAGATTGAACATTGCTACCAGAAACGTAGAGATATTTACGATCTGGAAAAACAAATAACCCAATCTCATGGAATTACCCTAACGTCATCCTTCACCTGTAGAGACTTCACCTGTAGGAGACGCACGGCGTACGTCTCTGCGATGTACGTCCAACACAAAAACGCATTTATCTACTATCTCTCTGATCCTCCACAAAAAAAGAGTTGCCCCATCGGAGCAACTCCCTTTCATATATAGTACAATAAAACAAACCTATTTTCTTCCTTTTCTCTGCTCCTGCTGCCTAGGCTGTTGCTGAATACCTTTGAGGATCTCTCTGTGAAAACGCATTTCCGCTCTGCGTACCTGATAGATCTTCTGATAGGACAATATCTCTTTGAATGCATCGATATAGCTCTTTTCCAATTCCTCCGAAGCCATACGGATATCGATCATTCCCTTGAGAATGTTCTCATATTCCGCTTCAGACAGATTCTCCTGCTTGCCTTTCTGCATCAGTTTAGAGGATCTGTCTGTCAACTCCTTTTTCTTATCCTGCAATTCGAAGTACAAAGGGAAAAACCGATCCGCTTCCTCACGGGTCAGCCCGGCCTTCTCTGTAATAAACTCTTTCTGTTTTTCACGGAACTCCTGCGGATTCAGGTGCTGATTCCATCCGTCAAAAGCCCATATCCCCGGTACCATAGCGAAAACCAGGGAAAATAATATGATTATTCTTTTCAATTCCATCTGTTAACCAGGTTGTTTTTAGTCCAAATTTGCATCCGAAAGATACATATACAATGAATAGTCGTCCAGCATAGAGCCATTGACCGCTTCATGGATATATTCATCCGAAATCATTTCCAGTTCTGCCTCTGAGACCATACGATCATCCATCGGAGTCTGATCCGTAGAAGCCACACGTATAATAAGAGCCGCCCCCACAAACATAGCAGCCATATAGGACCAGGGTTTCACCTTGTCCCACAGAGTCACTGTCTTTTGCTTGAAGGCAGGCTTCTCCTTCTCCGGCAAGCAATCCATCACCTGCGTAGTGAGGTTCTCAAAGTACCCCTCGGGCACTTTAAAGGCATTTTCTGTGCCCACTTTCCTTAAAACGTTGTCCTCTTCTTTCATTTGTTCTTCTCCTCTCTATCACATTAGACGCTTTTCAATAAAAAAGGTTTAAATCCCATTCGATTTTTATCTATCTTCTGACTTTTTGTCTATTCATCGCCTATTTACAACCTGCAGGCCTACTGTAGTAAATAAAATACCTTCGCTGCCAGTCCATACCGTTCTCTTACCAATAAAACCGTACCCAACAACCAGTTAACAGATTCACGTTCTTCTTTTCCCATACTCTTTCCAGTACAATCCGCCACCAGAGGGCTACATAAAAAATCGTAAATCGTAAATCCGTAAATCGTAAATCCTTTCATTCTTCCTCTGTCAGTACTTTCTCTATTTTCTTCACGGCATGATGATAAGAGGCCTTCAGAGCCCCTACGGAAGTTCCCAGGATCTCAGAGATCTCCTCATACTTCATTTCCTGGTAATATTTGAGATTAAATACGATCCGCTGTTTCTCCGGAAGTGTAAGAAGTGCCTTCTGAAGCAACAATTGAGCACGATCGCCAGAGAAATATTCATCACTTTCCAGCCGGTGCAGGATATCCGCATCCGGATCGTCGATGGCTACGGTCTGGGTAGCCTTCTGCTTATTCAGAAAAGTAATGGATTCATTCATCGCGATCCGGTAGAGCCAGGTAGACAATTTGGCCTCGGCCCGGAAGTAATCGATATTCAGCCATGCTTTAATGAAAGTGTTCTGGAGTATATCGTTCGCATCTTCATGGCTGAGCACCAGACGACGGATCTGCCAGTAGAGTTGTTCGCTGTATTGAGCGACAATCTTCTCAAATCCTTTTCGTTGGGTACTCTCCTCCTGAAGAAGTGCCAGTACTTCACGTTCATTATAAGGGTCCATAAAAAGCCTCGTTCGTATTAATGGGGTTCAACTCGTCAAGTGCCTTCAACAAAGGCGGATCGTATGTATACGGATCATCCGCGTAAGCAAGTTCGCCGGCAGCAGAGAAATAAACGGTGTGATAATCCAGAAAAAGAGGGATATGTTCTTTCAGGTTATGCTGTTTCAGTTCCTGATATTCCTCCTTGGCTATCAACTCCTTTCCTTTTTCACTGACCGGCGGTATATCCATAGCGGCCCGTATGCGATCTTCCAACACCTCGTCCGGTTCTTTCAACAGGAACAGGGCAAAATCCAGCGGTTTCTCCAACCGCACACAGCCGTGGCTGACTGCCCGGTTGGTATTCATAAAAGCCCAACGCGAAGGTGTATCATGCAAATATACGGCAAAATTATTAGGAAAACGAAAAATAATCCGTCCTAATGAGTTGCCCTCTCTATTATCCTGCTTCACAGTGAAAGGCACCCCACCCTGATAATCGGACCAGTTGATCTGATGCGGATCTACCTCTGTACCGCTGCTGTCGTATATCCGCAACCGGTTTTTACGGAAATACGCGCTGTCCTGCCGGTAAGCAGGGATCATTTCCCCGCGAATGATACTTTGCGGAACATTCCAGTACGGATTCAGTTCTACGTAGTGGATACGACTCGAAAGCAAAGGGGTCTTGTTGCGTCTGGTCCCGCAACAGATCCGCATCTCCAGCACCGAATCTGTCTCTTCATTCACTGCCTGCAACATGAAGGCAGCCACATTGGCAATCACGTATTTGCTTCCTTTTTCTTCGGCATATTGCCAGCGCGCCCGTTCCAGATTGATACGGATCCGGTCTTTATAGTATTGCAGCGGACGATTGAGATAACGAATGGTAAATGTACCCACGGAATTATCTTCGGAAAGAAGATTTTTCACGCGAAAGCGATTCACTGCCTGGAGCAGTTCCGGCGTAAGGGTAACGAAAGAAGCAGCCTCTGCTTCCCGGTCCAGTTCACCGGTGATCTGTAGCCTGTGGGCAATCTGTGGCAATATCCAGTGGGAGGCACCTTCCTTGATGAGTGTATCCCCGATCAGAGGAATCGCCTCCCAGGAAGCATCACCCACCGCGTGCAGATCGGCCCATTCCTGCAGAAGACTGCGGTAATAAGCGGAAGCAGGTTCCAGCGTTGCCCAGAAATCAGCGCCCTCCTGCACAAGCCGCCGCAGAAGTTCCGCCGGGAAAGAGGCATCCGCTCTTTTCAAAGGAATATGGTGCAAAGCAACCATCTTTCTCTTTCCCTCTGCCAAAGGTATGTTACGCCCTTGCAGGTCTGTCTCTTCCTCCAGGTAGTTCATGACCTCATGCGCATCAACAAAGCCATATTGCATGCCGGTGGCATATACGACCAGCGCTTTCGTCAGTCCGGCTTCCAGACGAGTCAGCAGATCATGGATATGCTCTCCGTCTGCCAGCGACATCCGGCAGAGATGATCCCAGTCGTCGCGGAGCGCCCGCGCTGCGAAATAATCCGGATCCAGGCCATGTTGGTCACAGTTTTCCAGACGCCGCAACAGAGAATCCGCCTGCGCCATTCCCTGAGGAGAAAGCCATAGGAAAGCCCCGCCACTGCTGTAGTAATCTGCAATCACAGAATCCTCCGGCATCGGATCATCCTCCGAGAAGGCAGCCAGTACCTGCCGACGGATGCTATCCGCGGAAACCCGTAATTCGGGTGCAGATAAACGGTGGTAAGAAGAGAGAGAGAAATCATCGGGAAGCCCTACCTTATCCCTCTTACAGGACATACACCCCCCAACAAAAAATACCAGATAAAGTAAAAAGTGTCTTGTGTTCATTGCTCTATATACATACGATGGACAGATAAACGTTATTCTGTCTGATATACACCGTACAAATATACGTCTTCCTGTATTACCTGCAAAGATAGTTCTCTAAAACTTATCAAATATCTACACAAAGCATCTCCTTCGCAAGTATCGTCTCAGGGAACACGCGCTGTGCTTCTCTGAGCAAAAGGTGTTCATCCTCATACCGCGCCGAGAAATGTCCGATCATCAATCGTTTCACTCCGGCCAGCGCGGCAATCTGCCCGGCCTGTTCGGCAGTGGTATGGAACGTCTCCCTGGCACGTATCTGATCGGCTGCGGAAAAGGTGGCTTCATGAAAGAGCAGATCCACGCCACGGATAGCAGGTACCAGATTTTCGTCGTATATAGTATCCGAGCAATAGGCATAGCTTCGCGCAGGTTCGGCCGGACGGGTCAGCCTGTGGTTGGGTACCACCAATCCGTCGGAAGTGATGAAGTCCTCTCCATTCTTGATACGGTTCATATCATACACAGGCACTTTATAGAAGTCTGTCATTTCCCGGATGATGTGACGGGGACGCGGCTTTTCAGTGATCAGGAATCCGCAACAGGGGATACGATGACGCAAAGGGACTGTCGTGACCGTCAGGGAGCGGTCTTCATAGATCACTGACGGTGCATGCGTGTCAAAGACATGAAAAATCACCCGATAAGACATCATCCGGCAGAAATAGTTGAGCCAGGGAGTCATCAGTTCTTCCAATCCCTGGGGAGAATGGATATGCAGATCAGCGGTCCGTTTGAGCAAACCGAAAGTCGAAATGAGTCCGGGTAAACCAAAGCAATGATCTCCGTGAAGATGAGAAATAAATATATGATTGAGCCGGGAAAACTTCAGATGGGTCTTACGCAACTGGATCTGTGCCCCCTCTCCGCAATCGATCATAAACAATTTCTCCCGCAGATGCACCACCTGCGTGGTAGAAAAGTGGCGGGTAGTAGGCAGGGCCGATCCACAACCCAATATATGTACTTCAAATTTCTCCATGGATATACATTAAACGAAAACAAAGATAATCCTTTTCAAACACAAAAGAAACACCAGTTGTTTTTCAACACAAGGGTGTCATCAGCATAGCCTTCTTTCTTATCTATATAGGGTATCGTTAAAATGGATGCAAAACAACTTGAAGCCTCTATCTGTTTCCAATTTCAAAAGAGTATCCTTATATTTGCAACAGAACAAACAAACGTATGGAATACAAAGCAATCAAATGGGGATTTATCGGTTGTGGAGATGTGACCGAACACAAAAGCGGGCCTGCCTTTCGCAAAGTCGAAGGTTCGGACGTGGTAGCAGTCATGTGCCGGAATATAGAGAAAGCAAAAGCGTATGCCGAAAGAAAAGGAATAGCCCGGTGGTACGATGATGCCCAGGAACTGATAGATGATCCGGAAGTAAACGCGGTGTATATCGCCACTCCTCCGTCGTCGCATGCTACGTACGCGATCATGGCCATGAAAGCCGGAAAGCCTGTATATATCGAAAAGCCCCTGGCGGCCACCTACGAAGATTGCACACGCATCAACCGTGTAGCCAAGGAGACGGGCGTCCCCTGCTTTGTGGCCTATTACCGGCGGTACCTGCCTTATTTCCTCAAAGTCAAAGAGCTTGTCCGGGAAGAGAAGAAGATCGGGCAGATCGTACAGGTACAGATCCGCCTGGCTCAACCTCCTTCGGAAACCGATAAGGACAAAGACCATCAGCCCTGGCGCCTGCAAGCGGATATCGCGGGTGGAGGATTGTTCTACGACCTGGCTCCACATCAGTTCGACTTTCTACAGGATCTTCTGGGATATATCTTAGAAGCATCGGGATATACCAGCAACCGCGGCGGTTTGTATGAGGTGGAAGACACGGTCTGCGCTTGTTTCCGGTTCGAAGACGGACTCACGGGAAGCGGATCATGGAGCTTTGTAGCACATGAATCTGCCCGGGAAGACCGCATCGAAGTGATCGGGACCCAGGGAAAAATAAGTTTCTCGACTTTCTCTTTCGAACCCATTGTGACAGAAACTTCCCAGGGAGTGGAAGAATATGTGATCGGCAATCCCGAACACATCCAGCAACCCATGATACAGGCGGTAGTGGAACACCTGCAAGGCAAAGGGGTATGCACCAGTGACAGTGAAAGTGCCACCGCCACCAATTGGGTATTAGACAGAATATTGGGAAAGATCTGAAAGAGGTATAATATACGGATTGAGGACGAAAGATCTCTCTATGACTGTCTGATCAGATTCTCCGGATCTGCTCCTGCCACCAGAGCAGAAGAAAGCCTGTCTGTTTACAATAGACCGGCCTCTCCTCGTCAATCCGCAGATCATACCTATCCATACGCAGGTTCTTTTGTCTTTATCTGATTTCTGGCCCTATCTCCCAGGTATACCCCATGGAGCCGAGCCTTTCAAGATATCTACGACAAAACCACTTTTCTATATGTATGACCTATCTATACTATTCCTTCATGTATGATCCTGCAAAACACCCTCTGAACACGATTAACTCATTTTAACAATATCGCATGCCACGTTCTTGCCAGCGACTGCGTCTTCAAACATGGAACTCAAACAGTTTAAAACAGATATTCTCCCTTTACGCGACAGGCTGCTGCAACAGGCTTACAAACTGACAGGAAACACTCCTGACGCGGAAGACATTGTTCAGGAGGTGATGCTGAAACTATGGAACATACGCCACGAACTGGCCGGGTACCGTAGTATCGAAGCACTGGCTATGACCATGACACACAATCTGTATATCGACCTGTTGAGAAGATACAAAGGTGATCATCTCTCCTTAGAGCAGATTGTCACAGCCAGTCCGGCAGTGGATCCGCAGCGGGAACTGGAGAGAAAGGATGAGTTCCGTATGATCACAGAGATCATTGCTTCTCTGCCTACCGTGCAACAGACCATCATCCGTATGAAAGATATGGAGGGCTACGAAACGGAAGAGATTGCTGCCATCACCGGATGTCAGTCGGAAGCCATCCGCAGCAACCTGTCCAGGGCCCGGAAGAAAGTAAGGGAGGCTTATCTGAAAATGAAACTAACACATACAGGAAATACATAATGGAACCGAAGGATAAATTAGATCAGCTGCTGGACCGGTACTTTGAGGGTCTCACCTCTTGTGAAGAAGAGCAGGAGATGCGTCGCCTCTTCCATCAGGGAGAAGTCCCTGAACACCTGGAAGTATATCGCTCCCTGTTTGCCTGGATCGATGAAGAAAGCAGATCGGTACAGGAAGTCAGGTCCGGTACCGTTCAAAGCCAGACCACCCGACGAAGACGTTTCCGGTTCTCTCCGGCTGTCGGTATTGCCGCGGGATTGATCCTGCTGCTGGGCATGGCAGGTGTATGGCAGATCCTGAGCCCGGTTGCCCCGGAGAACTATGTGTGGATCGACGGAAAACGATATACAGACCAGACATTGGTGCATCAGCACGCCCGCGCGGCCTTCGAGGCGGTAAGTTTCAGCCAGGAAGATATATTGTTCTCTTTGTTTGAAGAATAACTTATGAAACGACAAACAACAATGAAAAAAAGTATGAATAGTCCGACACGCTCCCTGCTCACCCTGCTCCTTCTCCTCACATCCCTGGGTATCTATGCTCAGGAAGGGTTAGAGATCGCTTCTGTGTTCCGGAGATACGGAAAGCACAAGGGAGTAACCATGGTAGAGCTATCGAATGAATTGGTGGATATGTACGAAATGGAACTTTACAAGAGTATCTCTTTCAAAGATGTTTCGGAAGCGCTCCCCTACATACAGGAATGTCTGGAGGCAGATAAGCAACAGGCCCGTAAGGTGAAAGAGGTGGTCGCGGGCGGAGAGGTCCAGTCGGGCTACTACCAGCTGCCGCAACAGAAAAAGGAGGTAAACCGTTTCATCCTCTACCGTACCGGTAAGAAAAACTCCGCTACCCTGATCTATATAGAAGGGAAGCTGGAAGCGGACGACTTAGTTACCCTCCTGTTCCTGAGAAAAGACTGATATACACATTCAAATAAATAAACAAAACTTATGAAACGCATTATTCTTTTGTTAGCAGTGAGCATACCGTTGGGTGCTATGGCTATGCAACCCCTCCCGCAAGATACCACAGTA
This sequence comes from Bacteroides sp., assembly GCA_020861095.1. GTDB lineage: Bacteria > Bacteroidota > Bacteroidia > Bacteroidales > Bacteroidaceae > Bacteroides. Next base: position 2,072 of record JAJBTC010000131.1, on the reverse strand, counting down.
TTTATCAACGGACGCAAATTAGAGATCCGGGAAGGTCAGGGAAAGATCAACGTCCGTATGTATGAAAGTCAGTTTCCGGGAGATACCTTAGAAAACCAGAAAGTATTCGAAGGGATCTACCTCGACGGACAAAGCTCGGAACAGCGTATCTCCGTATCGGTGCCGTTTACCAAAAAGAAAAAGAGTTATTACCCCAAATTCGATCCACACCAGGCGGGTTTCTATATGGGATTTACCAAACTACCCGACGGGTTGAAACTCAACAATGCCGACGGAGTGGAACTGGTATCATCCAAATCCTGGGAATGGGGCATCAATCTCTTTGAAGGGGCCATCGCTCTCTCGCGTGACAACCGGTGGGGCCTGACCTCGAGCCTGGGATGGGGATATACTTCGTATCGCCTCGACGGCAATGTCTCTTTCCGCAAAGAGGATGGAAAGTCGAGATTGTATCCGGCTCCGGACAACATAGAATACAGCAGAAGCAGACTGCGCTATTTCCATTTCCGCATTCCTTTCGCTATCGAATGGCAGCAACGCATCAACCACAGAGGACCTTTGTTTGCTTCCTTCGGACCGGAAGTGGAGATCCGCCACGGCATCAGATCCAAAGTCAGATACGATGGAAAATCCCACACAGCAGGCAAATACCTGAACGTACATCCGGTAGGGATCAATCTGCTGGCACAGGTAGGGTACAACAACTGGGGGGCCTACCTGCGTTACTCTACCTATGGGCTTTTTGAGAACAACAAAGGACCGGAAGTGAATCCGATCTCGTTCGGGTTGCAGTGGTATTGGTAGAATAATCAAATACTAACCCTATGGAGCAAATGTGCCATAGGGTTAGTATATTTAACAACACACCTTCGCATAAGTTATTAAATATGCTCTAATAAATATACAAAAAATTATATTATATTTAAATAAATAAATATATATTTGTGAATACATTAACTTTTAATTCACACTTATCATGAAAAAAAATTTGTATCATTTATTATGGCTACTCTGGTCTTTTCTTGCACCCCAGAAAATGAAACAGTTTTTCAAGAAGTGGAAGAACTTTCAATTCAAACTCGTTCAACAACGGTTCCAAACATATGGGAACAGTTAGAAGGAATGCCGGTTAATCTAAAAACAAAAATTCCAGGTGATCCTAAATATATATATTTAGGTATAAAAGGTGACAAGATCTCATTACATGAAGATGAAAGTGTCAATACAAGATGGTATATAAAAAATAAAACAAGTTTCAGAACAGTCACCCATTTGCAGCCAATTAGCAATCCAACTAAATATTTAGGTGCAAGCAGAGAAACAGTAACTGCGAATCCCGAAAATGGAGCCACTGCATTAAAATTTCCAGAAGTAGAAAATACTTCATATGTATATATCACGTCAAGTGGAAATAGCTTACCTTATTTACAAGCAGTAGCTACTAATAAATCAGATGTAAAATGGGGAGAATTAGCTGGCAATCAAGATAAAAGTGTATGGGAAATAGTACCCTTGGAAAAATTTGATTTAGTTTCTATGGATTACTATATGGATCAAACAGATATAGTGAAATCACTTCCAGTCTTTTATGAGGAAATGATAATGAATAATAATTCTCCTACCCCACAGACAATGACAGCATCATTTAGTAGAAAAGCCACACTCACCTCTAATTTTAGTGAGGAAAAAGGAGTATCCCTTAGTCATACTACTACTATCAAAACTGTAGGGATTCCAACTTTTGAAGCTTCACATTCTATCACTGGTACTACTACACAAAAATTCACTTATGGTACATCTGATATACAAGAAGATAGCAGAGCATATTCTTTCCCATTGGTTGTACCTGGTTATAGTTCTTATAAAGCAAGTGTATCAGTACTTATGTACGAAGCCAGTGTTAGCTACAAAGCAACTTACAAAGGAGAATTAGGAAATACACTAATATTAACAGGTAAATGGGAAGGCGTTTCAGCAGGAGTTATTACTTATAATATATTAGATCTAAACGGTAATATCATACAAACCATAGTAGCACCATAAAATAATTAATTGACTGACTTCTCCATATT
>JAJBTC010000032.1 GCA_020861095.1 Bacteroides sp. | reverse complement strand
ACATACAACAATGGAAAGCACTTTACTACATCTGGCAGCAGAGACAGAAAAACTGTTGACTGAGGCTGACATACAAATAAAAAGTATACGGGCAATCGCGGAAGAGAAGAAGAGGGCTCACATGAATGACTCCCTGAAAGAACAAAAATTATGTGAGGATAAAATAAGTAAACTATCTTCCTATAAATCTCAATACAGAAATTACATTTCATCGGTGCACGACCTTTTCGAAAAGGAACTCAAGCAACAAAAACTATCTTATATTCAACAGATAAAGAAAGAATATCAAGCACTGGTGAAGAAATACAACGCGGCTGTAGCTGCAGAGAAGGACCCGTATCTGACAGGAAGTACCAGCAAATTCAATTTCATCAAAAGCTTCTACAATTCCATTGTGGATACCGCTGAAGAAGGAGAAGGACTGAGTGGTGTGATCAATACTCTGACCGGTATTGCTTACGCACTCACACTGGGAGTGATGATGTATGCTTTTTACCTGACTTATACCGGCTTTGAAGCCATAGATAACACTCCCTCCTATGAAAGCACATATATTACAGAACTGGTAGAAACCACAGAAGCCACACCCGTAGAAAGTGCGACAGAAACAGAAGAGGAGGTAACAGAAGTAGCAGCGATACAACCTCTTCCCGCTGCTCCTGGTAACAGCCTGGCTGCACATTTTCTGGAAGCTCCTTTCTACCAGATAGTGATCTGGGCAACATTGGGAATAAGTCTGCTCACTCTGATCCTGAAGATCATCAAAAGAAAGGGTTACATCAGTGATGCCAATAGCAGAGCCATCCTATCGAGGGCACAACAGTTGGAGGAACTGCGTAATAAAGTGGTGCAGGCCGAGCAGGAAATGCAAAATTACAGAAACCGGCACAGTATGTTTTTCGACAAGAATGGAAATTGTATATCTCCTCCGACAGAAAACATCAAATTCTCCCGGGAAAAGACTTTTGATATTCTCTCAGATGTGAAGAAGAAAGTCAGCATGAATATAGATACTTCCCTGTTTAAAGAAACTTATACGTTCTCTCTGTACACATCTTCTTATAGTAACTAACTCCAAAAGCCCTTTGTTATGAGCAATTATGCCGACAATTCTGCTGAATTCCTTGCCAGGATAGATGCCGAAATAAAGAAGTACGAACTCCGGAAAGTAGCGGATAACGTATCGCTTCACAAACATCTCAAAGAGCTGGACGAGCAAGCCGGAAGTCAATGTGCCCAGGTACGGGAAAGAGTGACCGACCGTTACGAACAACTCAAACAGCAATGCACTGCTCATGTAATCAGTGACTACCGCTATGTTTCCGAAGTTTCCGGAGAGGTAACCTGTTCCGGTACTCCGGATGCAGACAGGCTGCTGGATGAAGCCAGGGAACGCACTCACCTCAGGGAGATACTGATCGGTCGCAAAAAAGTGGGTACGGAAACACAGGGAAACAACAAGATCCTGCCTGTGTTTATTCCCTGGCAGCAGACCAATCCGCTGGCTCCCGGTCACATACAGATCATCTATAAAAATCACGAACAGATCGCTGCTTTTGAGACAGGCAACAATCTGCTCATACGTATGCTCACCGCCTTTACACCGAGAACAGTACATTTTACGTTTATCGATCCGACCCGGACCAACGCGAGCTCTTTTTTCGTAAAGAATCTGACGGGAGACGATGCATCTACTCTTTATTACAAAAAAGTAATGACGGAACGGGAGGATATCAAACAACAACTGCAACTGCTCAACCGGAAAATAGAAGAGATACAAAAACTTATCCCGACAGCTTCCGGTACCATCCTGGATTATAATATCGAAGCGAAGCAAGTCAAGAGCCCGTATGAGATCGTAGTCATTTACGATCATAAGGAACTGACCCATCACACAGATCTGCTCCGTCCGTTGATCAACAACGGAACCAAACATGGAATTTATCTCCTCCTCTTTACCGAGCAGCCAGATGAAAAAACGTATGGCAATAGCCAACTCGCCGAACTACTCCCTTCGGAAAAACTCATCAGGATCCATATAGGTACACCGGAAGAAGGGAACCGGCTGACCTATCGTGATATGGAACTAAAAAAGATATGTGAGAACAAGTTCCGCGCTCTGGACGACCTAACCTTACTCCCGGAAAATGAAAAAAATCAGGTGTTCGCTTCTAACCCACTTGTAGTCAATAGTCTTGCTCCGTTGTTATTCCTGCAAGATTATTTCAAGGATATGAACAAGCAGGTAGGCCAATATCTGAAAGAAAATAAGATCAGCCATGATCTGGTAAGTGACCGGAATTCCGAATATAGGCGAGCAGATGAGAAATTTTCTGTTCCTCTCGGAGAATCGCAGGGAAAAAGATACGATTTCATACTGGACGAAGAGTCAAATATCCATACTTTCGTTCTGGGTAAGACCAGTTCCGGAAAAAGTACCCTCCTACATGATATACTGCTGCCTGCTGTACTGACCTATCATCCGGATGCCCTGCAGCTCTATCTGATGGACTTCAAAAAAGGAGGAGTGGAGTTTAAAAAATACGCGGATGCAAAGATCCCTCATGTAAAAACCGCTCTTTTAGATGATTGCGACCGACAGATCGTCGTAGAGATCCTTCAGGAACTCCGCCGCGAAATGGATCGCCGCGGGAAACTGATCGGATCCGATTCAAACCGCTCCACCTACAACAGTAAACAGTCGGACGACAAAGACAAGCTACCGCTGATCATCGTGGCTATTGATGAATGCCACCTGCTTTTCGGTCAGAAACACGATGCCACGCAGGAGACCATCAATTCCATCATAGAGCGTATCGCCTCCGAAGGCAGAAGCCAGGGGATACACATGATCCTGGCCACACAGACACTGGCAGATTCCTACATCCCGGAAAAGGTGATGAAAAACATCACCAACAAGTTCATATTAAGTTCACATCCCGCGGATGCGATGAAACTGAGTCCCGACTTAACTCACAACGATCTGGGACTACTGACACAAAAAGGACAGAGCCTATACAAGAAGGAAGATGGAAAAATACTTATACAACCTTTCTATGTAACAAACAAAGAAAAGGCGCAACTGCTGGCTACAGCCCGCGAAAAAGCAGTTGCCGAAGGTATAGACCGCATACCGATCACATACAGCGGAGAAATGCAGCCTACGATCCAGAGCGCCCTGGAACAGGTGGATGCCAGACACTCTATGCTGCTGGGACAAAGTATCCAGATGAGTCAGACTCCCATATTTGCTCCCATCCATGGAAAAGACAGAAGCAACCTGCTTCTTATCGGCAACAAGAGTGAGTTTGAAGCCAAGGATCCGGAGAGCAATGCCATCCGGGTGATTGTCTCGTCTTTCCTATCCATCAGCTCCTTCCACGAAAAGCGGAACGAAGCCTATCAGGTATTTGTACTGAATAAACTCAACGAAGAAGAGAATCAGGACGTAGAGCTGATCAACGCGTTTGAAGATCATTCCGGATTCCGTTTCCTGAATAAGACCAACCAGATCGAAGAGCTATGGCTGGAATTGAACGAACGCATCGATCAGAAAAACGATGAGGCTCCGATGACCTATCTGTATATCCTGGGGCAGCAATACTTCCGGGAGTTGAAGAACAACGTCGCTTTGCCACAACCGGAGAAACCAGAGAAAGAAGCGTCTGCTTCTCCGGCATCTTCCGGACGTATGTATATGCGGAGCCGGGACGAATTTACGATCAGTTCCGTATTGCAAAAGATACTCAAATACGGACCCGACTACAACATATGTGTGGTGCTGCAGGTAGATAAAGAATCCAACCTGCTGTTCACAGGCGCGCAATCCGCACGGGAATATTTCGGATATTTTGTTCTGCTGCCTATGCCCAATATGGATGCCGAACGGATCACACGGAACAACGACATCAAACCCGAAGCACTTTCGTCCGATCCGAAAAGGGCCAGGGCCTATTTCTACGACGAGATCCATTCGGTGGTCAGTATCTTCGTTCCCTACAGTTTCAAAGATAAGCATACCGGGAAAAATGATTTGTTATACATCGAAAGTAAGATCAACTAAATACAGATACAGTTATGGCACAAGTAGCAGCCGATATCGAGGAATTATACCTTTTCTCACGCAACCTCAGAGACATGGCCCAAGAACTCTCCGATAATTACGCGCAACTGAGAAATCAGATGATCCGTGTCGACGATACCTGGAGAGATCAGGACAACCGGGAATTCATGGAAGATTTTATGCGGCAGGCCGACCTGATCTTCCGTATAGCCGAACATATGGAAGAGTACGGACAGTTTATACATAAAAAAGCGGATGCCCTTCAGTTGTACCGCGATACACGTATGTAAAAGCACAGAAGATGTCAGGCAGCAGAGCAAAAATAGAGCAGATCTCCGATCTGTATGGTCTGAGCGCGAGGATCCGGGACTTTGGTTCAAGTACCCTGGGGCACTTATCCGCATTGGATACACGTTTGCAGGCCCTGGTGCAACAAGCTTATAGCAATTACCAGATGATGGAGGACAAAAAAGCCACGATACTCCGGCGACTGGAAGCGGCTCAGCGTGCCTATCAGGCCTGTCTCAACTACAACAGCAATTCCAACGAAGAAAACAACAGGAACGAGCAGCAGAATTGCGAGTGTGAGCGCCGCGAACTGCAGGAGTGTAAGGAGCTGTACCAGGAGATATGTACGTGCTGTGAAAAGGCATCTTATATGATCCGGGAGGTCGAGACCGACCGTTCTTCTTTAGAGAGCCACATCGGTTCGTTCCGGGGCAGAATTGCCAATGCCGTATCTTCAGCTTCCGGCACGTTATCGGGTATCGGCTGGAAGGCGGATGATTATGTAAGTATCCGCTCCACCGTACATGCGCTCACCATGCCCGAAAGTCGGTCCGGAAATGGGGGAACCTCCTCCACCTCCGGGCAAAAAAGATCCGAGGAGACAAAAACACATGCTCTGAACATGCTTCCGGAATTGAAAGAAGTGTACAGCTTTTCCCATCTGAAGTCGAGTTCGTGGCTGATAGACACAAACGGGACAAAAATCATCCGGATCAAAAAAGAGACAGCAGACAGTTGTCTCTGTTCCGGGTTCGATACCGGATCGGGCCGGGAAGTATGGCTACAGATCGAAGCCATCCTGAAGTACAACCACATCGTCACGATACGATGTTGGATAGAAAGCAACAAACTTTCTTTTTATAAGAGTATAGGATTCTCCGTCGACCGCGATGATACGAACGAAGGTGGCGGATATGTAGTTAGTAAAACCTTTTGAAAAAGATATGCCCGAAAGAGCCATTCATCAGATCCAGCAGGAAAAGGAAACCCTACGCAGCTATGCCCATTCGGTTGGCAGTGGCTGGGACGACCAGGTGAAAGAGCGTTTCTATCGCGGACACCTGGACGAGATATATAGTTCTACAGACAGTTTTCAGGCCAGCGCCCTTACGGGTGTAGAACGGATCAAACAAAAAGAGGGCCAGATACAGCAATTGTGGAATCA
>JAJBTC010000156.1 GCA_020861095.1 Bacteroides sp. | reverse complement strand
TGTCTACACGCTAACTGGGTATTTATGATATTTGTAAAAATCAGCTAATCGATCTTTCCCGTGACAAAATGAATAAAAAACTGATAAATGAGTTCCAAAATGTATACTAAGATCCGTAGTCACTTGTAGAGACGCACGGCGTGCGTCTCCGCGATATGCGTCCAACCTATGTATGTAGTTGATGATGTTTGTAGATAGATAGTCGGGATATGTGTTCGATAAGGATGATGTAACGCAGGAAGACATAGGCCTGTATTGGACCAGTACCGCGGAGACGCACGCCGTGTATTGGTGTCCGGAAAACTATTTTAAGATTTACGGAACTACCCATACGACATTCATTTACTACGATTTAATCGAATTTTCTCCGATTTATTCTGATTTACTGCCATTTTCTCTGAAAGCCCGAAGGGCTTTACTGTGCATATCCCCAATGAAGCGCAGTAAGAGCCTTGCCCGTGACGAAGCGACTGGGGGTAGTAACGTATACACATCTCTTCAACCCCGAAGTGGGTTGAATATAGAAATACGCACTCCCATATAGTATGAATGGGATTTTACCTCGTTTTATTCAGGATAGAATCATTCAACCCACTTTGGGGTTGAAGACATAGGAGGGATCCATACCCCCAGTCGCTCCGCTATGCTACGCTTCACTGGGGGTTATTCAAATTAAAGCCCTTCAGGCTTTCAGAGAAAGTTATGCACATTAAAGCTACTCCGGGTTTTCAGAGAGAGTTATGTACAATAAAGTCACTTCAGGCTTTCAGAGAGAATAAATGTGATTTGGATAGTATAGGGGAAATGTAACCGTTTGAAATAGTCTGAGTAAACAACCGGATATAAATAAGTCAAATAAACTATACTATCTCAAATGGTAACGATTTATTCCGGACACCCGTGCACGCCGTTGGTCTCTACATATAGATGCTATTATTGGAATAGGTTTTTTTGAAAGGTAAATCGGTGCAGGGTGAATTCTCTGTGTGGGTTCAATGAATCGATTAAAAAGATTGATTACCGTGAAAACTTGGGATCGGTAAGGGGTATGGAACTTTTTAAAGTGAGGTTATTTTACTTCAGTGTTTTGTCATTTGAACCGGAAAGAAACGTATATTTGTGAGGGCATACGCAAAAGAAACAGCAACCCGTTCCGGGGCATGAAACGGATGAAATCCGGATGGTGACAGAACGTAAAAAAGCGGTTGTCCGGAAATATCAGGGTTTATAGAGTTGTTATGTGTTGGAAACAGTAAAATAGATAAGTATGAAACATATCGTCGTCTTGTCGGGAGCAGGCATGAGTGCCGAAAGTGGCATTCGTACCTTCCGGGATACAGGAGGCTTGTGGGAGAAATATCCGGTAGAGCAGGTAGCTACTCCCGAGGGGTTTGCCCGGAATCCGGAACGGGTACTCCGGTTCTATAACGAACGCCGGAAGCAGTTGCTGTCGGCAAAGCCGAACCGGGGACATGAGATCCTGGCCGGACTGGAGGCGGACTTCCGGGTATCTGTGATCACCCAGAATGTGGATAACCTGCACGAACGGGCAGGTAGCAGCGATGTCATTCATCTGCATGGCGAACTGATGAAGGCTTGTTCGAGCCGCGATCCGCAGGATCCCCGCTACATAGAGGAGTTGTCGGCAGATCGTTGGGAGATCCGGTTGGGAGATCGGGCCGGCGATGGTTCGCAACTTCGTCCTTTCATTGTGTGGTTCGGGGAGTCTGTTCCGGAGATTGGGCGGGCAGCCGAACGGGTGGCAGAGGCCGATGTCGTTGTTGTCGTAGGGACTTCCCTGAATGTCTACCCGGCTGCCGGACTGCTGCACTACGCACCCGCAGGTATTCCGGTTTATCTGATAGATCCGAATGAGGTGCAGGTGGGCATTTCCAGACCCGTCCATTACCTCTGTAAAGGAGCCTCTGAAGGTATGGCTGCGTTGAAAGAACTACTGGCCGGGCCTGGTGAATAGCCGGATCACAAACCACAGGTGATGCCCTATGGTGCTCAGCGTACCGTAGTGCTTGCACATGATACGAAAGCGCTCTACTAAGGAGGCTTTCCGGTTGGCCGTGGTAGTGCCTTCACTCAGGTAATCGATCAGGGTCAGGTGCGTATTGTGCAGGAGGGTTGCCTGTTTCATGATGCGGATGCACCAGTCGAAGTCGGCTGAGAACCGGTATTCAAGATTGTACCGGGGAGCCAGTCCGCGACGTGGAAAGAAAGCCTGGTGACAGACCAGCATCCCCTGGCGGAAACTTTTCCAGGTGAGGTGTTCGGGAGCGGAGAGCCGGCGCATGCGCAGAAAATGCCGCTGTTCATCTACCAGGGCGGTTTCTCCGTACATCACATCCGGCCATTCCCCTTCGGGCAGGGAATCCACCATGTGTTGCAAGGTCTCCGCCGAGTGAAAGGTATCTCCGGCATTCAGGAAACAGAGGTAATCTCCTGTGGCCCGTTTCAACCCTTTGTTCATGGCATCGTATATACCCTGGTCGGGTTCGCTGATAAACGTATGGATGTGGTCGCGGTAGTTTCCGACCACCTGGCGGGTATCATCCTGCGAAGCCCCGTCGACCACAATATATTCTACTCCCGCATAGGTTTGCGCGGCTACACTCCGGATGGTCTCTTCCAGATGCCGGGCCGCGTTGTAGGTAACCGTTATGACAGAAAAGCGGACAGGACGTTGCTCAGGCATGATTCCCGGTGATCTGATTATAGATATCGATGTATTTTCTGGCAACCGCTCTTTCGGAATAGTTGCCGGTTACCTTCCGTACCGCCTGTTCCGAAAGCAACGTATATTCAGACTCGTTCAGTGTCCAGAATATACCATTGGCCAGGTCTTCCGTAGATCTGTAGTTGGCCACATAGCCATTGTGCAGGTGATCTATCATTTCGGGGATACCTCCTGTCTGAAAACCTACACAGGGTGTTCCGCAAGCCATAGCCTCCATGATGGTATTGGGAAGGTTATTTTCTAAGGAAGGGAGCAGGAAAAGGTCTACCGCGTTGTAGATATCTACCAGATCGTGCTCGTTGTTCACGTAATTGAGCGGATATACCGGAAAAGGGAGTTGCTCTTCCAGTTGCTGCGATTTCTTTCCAAATACCACGATCCCCAGCTGATCTTTGTAGTCCGGATATTTCTCCGCCAGCAACTGTGACGCACTGATCAGGTAGTCGATCCCTTTGCGCTTGTCGGTGATCTTTGCCGAACCGAACAGGATCAGTTTTTTGTCCGGGGGTAGTCCACACTTCTGGCGTGCCTTCTCTTTGTTGCCGGGTTTGAAGAAATTGGTATTGATCGGGTTTGGAATACTTTCGATACGTTTTCCGATCAGCAACGCGCTTTTCAAAGCCACCCCTTTCAGCCACTGGCTACAGGTTACAAACGTAATGTTGGCGTTCTGGTACAACGCGTGTTTTTTGTGGAATACTCTCCAGGACAGATCTCTGGTGCTGCTGCCGCCGTTGATGAACGGGCACGAGTCGCATTCCCGCTGATAGCGGGTACACTCTCCCGAATAGTGGCAGATACCGGTACAGGGCCACATGTCGTGCATGGTCCAGACCACCGGTTTGCCGGAATCCAGTATCTCGCGGATATTTTTCAGGGAAAGCAGTCCCTGGTTGATCCAGTGCAGATGGATCACATCCGCCTGCCGGAATTCGGGCAGGGAGGTGATGTCGCTTCCTATATTGGCGATGTCCACCGCGTAGAGGTCTTTCTTACTGAACCGTTTGGTGGCCCAGATCACTACCCTTTCCCAGAGAAAATTCCATACGAGACGCCAGCTATTCTCCATAGCCACCACGCTCACTTGCTGTGTCTGTTTGTCTCTTACCAGCAGTTTCGCCTTGATCCCGTTATTTTTCAGAGCTTCCATCAACCGGCTGGCAGCGATGGCTGCCCCTCCGGCCCGTTCGGAAGTATTGATCAGAAGTACCCTCATTCCCTTACAACTTTCTGCAAAAGTAGCGATTTTGCAGCGAGGAGACGATAAATTAAGCCTTTTTTTGGACAAATAGCCCTGAATTTATCCTATCTTTGCGTTCCTATACTACAATTCTATGGCAGACAAAATGGTCCGGTTCCTGAGAGAGTTGTTCCAGAGTTTTCTGAGTATCGTGAAGATCCTGCTTCTCTCCCGTCGGGCTACACCGGTGAAAGATAATTTCAGAAATAAAGAAGAATTGGTGATCCTGGCCAACGGACCTTCGCTGAATACGACGCTGGAAGAGGCTGCGGATTTTCTCCGGGATAAAACGCTGATGGCGGTCAATTTCGGAGTACTTTCTCCTGTCTATGAAAAGCTTCGCCCCGAACTCTATCTGATAGCCGATCCTCTTTTCTGGACCGTGCCGGAGAAACGCGTACAGCTTTTCGGTACACTGGCAGAGAAAACCACCTGGCCGCTCAACCTGCTGGTACCGGCCCGCGCCTGGCAGAATAAGGAGTGGCAACCCCTGCTGGCAGGTAATCCGCATATCCGGCTGTGTCTTTACAACGCTACCCCTATCGAAGGGTTCCAGGGGCTGTGTAACTTTGTTTTTCGCAGAGGGTGGGGAGTGCCCCGCCCGCATAACGTATTGATCCCTTGTATCACCATTGGACTGGGTTTGCCTTTCCGGCGCGTTTACCTGGCAGGTGCCGATCATTCGTGGCTGCCGGAGATCTCGGTGACGGATCGTAACGAGGTGATGATGCACCAGAAACACTTTTACGATCAGGGTACTTCCCGGTCGGAAAGAGCAATAGAGGTAGACCAGAGCACCACCCGCCTCCACAAGGTATTGTACCACATGTATGTAGCTTTCAGTTCCTACTTCGTTCTGGAAGCGTATGCCCGGAAACTGGGAAAAGAGGTGATCAACATTACCCCGGGATCGTATATAGACGCTTTTAAACGCATGAAGGTATGAGAGACGGCATTATCATACAGGCACGCACAGGCTCTACCCGCCTTCACAACAAGATATTGCTTCCGTTCTACGGGCAGCAACGCATCATCGATATCCTGATTTCCCGCATGCGTAGTTCGTGTCCGGGCATCCCCGTGATACTGGCTACTACCCGGCGGCCGCAGGACGATGTGCTGGAAGAGGTGGCGCGGCAACACGGGATCTTCTCTTTCCGGGGCGAAGAGGATAATGTATTGGCACGTTTTCTGGGAGCTGCCGATGCCTATGGCATAGACCGGCTGATCCGGGTCTGCTCGGACAATCCCTTTTTGCAGACAGATAGCTTCAACGAACTTTTCCGGGAGCATTCGGCAGAGCCGGCAGATTATATCTCGTACGGATTTCCCGACGGTTGTCCGGTGATCCGTTCGCACCTGGGTCTGTTTGCCGAACTGGCTACTACAGACGCGTTAAAGCGGGCGGCTGTGTGCGCGGCAGGGAGACCGGAGTATGTAGAGCATCTGACTACTTATCTCTATACACATCCCGGACGGTTCAGTTCCCGGCTGCTTCCTCTGCCGGAATCGCTCCGGCAACGGTACGATCTGAGGTTTACCCTGGATACGCCCGAGGACTTTTCGTTGTTGCAGGAAGTGTATGCCCTGTTTGTAGAGAAGGAATTGTCAGGATTGGAAGGTTTGTTGGAACTGGTAGAGGAGAATCCCGGATATTTGGGTAAAATGCGGAAGAACATCCGGGAGAATGGCAAATAGGAGTGGTGTAGGAGAAGGGTAGATACCTCTGTGTCTTATGTTCATCGTTTAGCGTATATACTATGGCGGTACCTGGTAGAGACGCAAAGAGATTTCTGATTGAAAATACATGATGTCATCCACCTGTAGAGACGCATATTTGCGTCTCGGCATACCGAATGGGAATGTATATACCATTTTGTTGGACATGCACCGCGGAGACGTAAGTATGGAGACGCAAATATGGAGACGCAAATATGCGTCTCTACAGGTAATCCCTTTCTCTGTAGACAACGTAAGAGAGATGTATGTGGTGGGGATATGTTTATAAATAGATAGTATATCGTAGCTCTACAGGACAACGGAGTATAATATATACAATGAATGATGAATACTTACTTATTTTTTCTATGGGTATATCCACAAGCGGGATAACTTGTATTTTCAATTGTATATCGTAACTAAGTACATCGTAAATGAATAACAACACATATATAATCGGAGAGATCGGACAGAACCACAACGGTTCGGTAGATATAGCCAAACTGATCGTAGAATTGGTATCCCGTCCGGTGAAGGAAGAGGTCTTCGGTTTGGATCTGCGTCCGATGGATGCGGTGAAAATGACCAAGCGGGATCTGAAAGAAGAACTTACCGTGTCGCAGATGAACCGTATCTATGACTCGCCCCATTCGTTTGGCAGGACGTATGGAGAACACCGCGCTTTTCTCGAACTCACGGATGAAGAGCATTTCGAGGTATATACCTATGCCCGTTCCTTAGGATTGGAGTTTGTAGAAACTCTCTGTTCCCGGGGATGCCTTTCGCTGCTCCGGCTGTTTACTCCGGACTATCTGAAGGTTGCCAGTCGCGACCTCACCAACCTGCCTCTGGTGGAAGCGCTGGCAGAGACCGGTATCCCGATGATACTATCTACCGGTATGGCCGGATGTAAAGAGCTGGATGAGGCGCTGGAGACGATTCATCGTTACCATTCCCGCATCTCTATCCTGCATTGTGTATCGGAATATCCCACCCATCCCGATCATCTCAATCTCCGCAGTATCCCCTATCTAAAGAAGCATTACGGACAGTACCGGATCGGTTTTTCGGACCATACCATTGGCATTGCGGCTACGGCGGTTGCCGTAGGCCTGGGAGCGGAGATCATCGAAAAGCACGTCACCATTGATCGTCGCATGAAAGGTACCGACCAACTCGGATCCCTGGGTCCGGATGGGGTGAACCGCATGATCCGGGACATCCGGCTGGCAGAGCGGTGGATGGGCAGGGAAGAACTCTCTATCGGCGAACACGTGGCGCAGGCAAAGGTGAAACTGGAGCGATCCATTGCCACGAGGCGGACACTGAAACCCGGAGAGGTGATCACAGAAGAAGATATTCATCTGTTGAGTCCGGGTGACGGTTTCAAATGGACAGAACGCGATCAGGTGATCGGACGCGAAGTGTCTGTGGAGCTCCCTGCCCAGGAGATCATTTATCCCTCTTCGCTGCGATAACACACAGCATATACCTGGATTTTCACCCATACTAAAAGCTTATGTTACCCAAATTGATCCTTACTGATATTGATGGTGTCTGGACAGACGGTGGTATGTACTACGACCAGACCGGCAACGAGTGGAAACGCTTTCATACCTACGACAGTGCCGGGGTGCTTCTGGCCCGCCAGATGGGCATACCCGTAGGCATTGTAACCGGTGAAGAGACGGCCATTGTGAGCCGCAGGGCGGAGAAGCTGAAAGTAGACTATCTCTTTCAGGGAGTGGCGCGTAAAGCAGATACGGTGCAGCAACTGATCGGTTCGCTGGGCATCACCTGGCAGCAAGTCGCCTATATCGGGGACGATCTGAACGATACAGGTATATTCCGTAAAGCGGGAATCACCGCTGCTCCTTCCAGCGCCCCTGCCTATATAAAGAACCGTGTCGGTTTTGTCACTTCCCGAAAAGGAGGAGAAGGGGCGTTCCGGGAGTTTGTCGAACGTATCCTTTCCGATGCCGGGGTACTGGAAGAGGCGTTGGAGCGCGCGATCTCTTTGTACACACAGGAGTAGACGGTTTTTACGGATGGCTCAGGGGGGTATCGGTATGTGGTAACAGCTCTTTTTTTGTACATGTAGTTATCAAACCCTATCATAAGTATTATTATCTTTATCACCTGGCCTTTGCCTATATGGAGAATGAAGAGGATATTAAATCCCTGCAAATTGTTATGGATTGCTTTATGAGAGGTTCCCCAATAATTTCGGGTAATAATCTCAGGGAGCGGGGTCCGCTTTATGAAAGAGCCATACGATGAAATAGACAAAATATAAACAAGATGGATGAAGTCTATTAGCGGATGCAGAGCATCAGAACAGGGCGGATGGCGTATTTCTATTTTCTCGTCTGATCTAACTCCTGAAGATGCTACCAGGAATCGGTTCCTGGTAGCATCTTCAGGAATATATATCGATTACCGGAAAATATATTTATAATAATAAATACAATTCTCGTGAATAACTTTTCTGTTTCTTATTAATTATATTATAGATATAAATTGTAATTAATATTAATGGAGCTCTCCCATATCTTGTGCCACCCCGCCGATTAAAAACTCTCCAAAATTATAGCAAGTCCCACTTTCGCCTACTGTCAAGTTCCTTACCTGTACAAGTCCCGTGGTTTGATTGTATAAAGTAGTAGTTTCCAGATAAAGATTAGTGCAATTTATGGATCCGTAATTGGAAACAAAAGGATATTCTGAGATCCCACCATTAGAAAAATGGACATTCGTACCGTAAGCACCGAAATAACAATTTTGGTTGATTGACATGGATACGCCACGATCGAATATCAGGGTACCTCCGGATTTATTGTATATTATGCCGCCCCCATCCTGCAAGATCAGGGTAATATTGGAGGGTATGGTATCACCCGTGATCTCCCATTCGCCGGTAATATAAATAGCGATTGGGCTATAACCTTGAGCCTGTGGTGGAAGGTCGCCCGTATAAGTTCCGGTAATTTTATAATTGGCACCTGGTACTAATTCACTAACACTCGAAACTTCTACCGCATTACTTGGAACCGCACGCGAAAACAACTCTTCTTCCGTGACATCCTCTTCCTGAGTTAGGAATGTTTCCTGGGTACAAGCTGTAAAAAAGAGACCGATGCAAATGCTTGGTAATAAAAATAAATTTTTCATTCTCATGGTTTAATATATTTACGTTGATGATTTCCCAAATGTAAGTATATAATCTGTAATATCCTAATATTGTTAAATAAATAGTAATGATTTGTTAACATACTGTTTTATATCCATTTTTTCTTGGACAATAAAGGGTATTTCTAATGCCATACTCTCCTTTATTAATGGCAATGAACTTAGTAAAATAGTCTTGTTATATGAGCCTGGAATATATTTGTAACAATGGTTTTTTTAAGTAATTGTGGAAAATAAATAATAAGCAGGTATCCTTTATTATGATTTGTCTGTCTGTAGTTGTAGAAGTTGAAAGTTCCTGAGATGTATCCGGATGTTTTAATATATATATCGATCCTGATAGAACTTTAGGGGTTAAATTTGTATGTCAGTTCGTGGGGTTATCATGGTTTAAAAGAACTATTCAAGTGAAATGATGATTTACAGGGCAGAAAGTGATTAAGAAGTTTTTTTTATTTTTATTGTATATTCTCCGGAAAGAGTTTCCGGAATAAGAGGAAAAGAATTCTGTTTCCTATCATTCTCTCTTATGTTTCTCTTCTAAAAACATTTTATCCTTGTTATGGCCTATTACATACAGTCGTCAAACCATTTTGTAAAAGGTCACTTGAACGCTGCTTTTTATCCGATCCGAGAACTATATATTTGGTATATAAAAACCAATAAACAGGTCTGGGTTCCTGATTCCGTTTTTCCTGATTTTCTAAAAAAGTCTACTCTTGTCCGAGCCTTTTTCCCTTATTTCCAAAGGAGCATGAGGTGAAAAGAGTAACGACCCAGAGCAGTACCGGTCGGCAGCTCACTGAACATCGGAATCGTTGCAGATAGTCTCGTCTGGCAGAGAGAATAAAGTAAAAGTGTAGACATGTTTTGTTTTTTTGCCGGGGCCGGGTGGATTCCGGCAGGGAATAGCCATGCCTGTTTTCTGGCAACTTTCTGATCCATTTGGATCCTGGTTTGTTGAATGTATACATACAGGAAGGAATGAGAAAAAAGAGTATAGGGTTGGGTGTGTGGTGCATAATCGGGATGTATGTATCCTGTACGGAAGAGATAAAGATACCGGATACGGAACCGGTAGCAGCAAGTGTAACAGATACACGTGTCCTGAATGCCGATCTGCTGCCGGAGGTAGAAACAGTCTCTTCCATTCCCCGTAAATGTATCTATCTCACGATCGATGATTCTCCCCTGAACGGAACTGCATATCTGGACAGTGTGATCGTGGCCGAAACCATAAAGGCAAATGTATTCCTGGTGGGAAAAGCCATAGACGAGTGCCGTAAATTTGAGAAGTATTATCAGATACTTCAGGAAAACCCCTATATCGAGATTTACAACCACAGCTATTCGCACGCCGGCAACAGATATTCCCGTTTTTATACAGATCCTGCTTCTGTAGCAGACGACTTTGAAAAGAACCGTTCGAAATTCGATATCCGGCATAAAATAGCACGCCTGCCCGGACGTAACCTGTGGCAAGTGGGAGACAGAAAAAAGAATTGCGATCAGCCTGCCGGACGATCGGTAGCGTTACTTGCCGGGGAAGGGTATCAGATATTCGGATGGGACCTGGAATGGAGGTATGCACCGGAAAATTATGCTCCGGAACAAACCATTGATCAATTGGTGGAACAGGCGGAATATCTGTATGTCTCTTCACGCACCTTCACGCCGGAGCATGTGGTGGTGTTGGTACACGATCAGATGTTTGCCAGGAAGCACGCACAGAACGATCTTGGAGAACTGATCCGCAAACTGAAAGAGAAAGACTTTACATTTGAATACCTGAGTACCTATCCGGTCTCTATGTGTGTGGAGGAATGAGAGGTGTATCTGCTGCCGTAGTTCTTTATCGGATACGGAATATACATTTATTTGTCCGTCTCCCTGTTCCCTCTATTTATATCTGTAGAAAGTGAACATTTTACTTCCTTTCTTTCGTTCAGGTAAACGTGTCTGTTCCCGGAATATCCGGTAATTCTCCGGAGACAAGATCATTTTCAGCTCCTTCGGGATCACCGGATCACACAGGGTATCTGTTCTCTCCTGGTGTATATCTTAACGCGATTGTTCACCAGATCGATCCCGATACGGAGTTGCTGCTTCTCTTCCAGCGGAAGATATACGCCCGGCTTACCATCCAGATACGTAATCATACCCATGGCGGTTCCGCTCTGGTACATATACATCTTCCGGAAGGACGGTAAAAGGTAATGTCCTGTACAGGGGTTCTCGTTCCGTCTGCAAATAACTCTCTTTCCTCTTCATAATAATGGCCGGAAGACCTATTATTACATGGCAATGCTGCGATATATAGCTTTCGTCCGCCTCAATCAGGTTGGGCAGCGGTGTGGGTTGTTTTCCCGGTACACGCTCCGCAGAGCATACACCCTATAAAAGGCAAAAGCAGTACAATGTTTCTTGTTATGGTCAGAGTTTCTTTTTGCGCAATACAATAGCAAATAATTCCTGCTGAATGTGGGAACCCAGCAGGCGGTTGAGTAGCAGGTAGAGGCAGACTCCTGCGGATATCCCTGCCACCAACAAGAGAGTGTCGTGGGTGATGAACAGCTTCATGCTCCGGACGCCTATTGCCATCACTCCGGTCAATGCCACATAAGGGATCAGGTCTTTCATCTGTCTCCACATCCCATATCCTGTCACTTTTTGTACGTTGTACGAGGTAATCAGGTATTGGACCACGCCTACTACCACCTGTCCGATGATAAGAGCGATGATCCCCATAGGAAGCGTTACGAAGATAGCCCCTAGTGTGAGTATATTCTTTATCACCTCTATGCGGAAGATGATACGGGTTTTTCCGATAGCCATGATGTAGTTATTGAGCAAAGAAGTGAGTACAAAAAAGATCCCTTTCAGCAGGAAAAGCTGGAACATGGGGACCGATGGGTTCCACTTGTCGCCGAACAAGGTATGGAACAGAGGAGCAGTCACCAGAATAAGGCCCACGAAGACAGGAAAGCTCAGATAGGCCGTCATGCGGCTCATCTTGCCAAATACCCGGTACATCCGTTCGTTGTCGTCTTGTATCGAAGACAGTGCCGGGAAGATGGCATTCCCGATGGTCTGACTAAGGGCAGTGATACCCATCCGGCTCCATTTATCGGCTTGCGTATAGAATCCGAGATCGCGTATACTGTACCAGGTACTGATGAGCAAGGTATAAATGTTCTGAAAGAAGGTACTGATAAACGAAGTCAGCATCATGTGTGAACCCACCGCAAAGGTGCTGCGCAGAGATTCTCTGCTGAATACCGCCTGGGGGCGCCAGCTGCTGACGATCCAGAGGACAAGGGTTTTGAAAAAAGAGATAGATAAGACCTGTATGACCAACGCCCAGATACCGTATCCATTCAGGGCCAGAAGGATGGCAAACACAGCCGACAGAGAAAGGGCGATCAGGTTGGCCAGGGTCAGTTTACGGATATTCATGGTTTTCATCAGGATCCCGGTCTGTACCAGACCCAGAGAGATGAAGATAATTTGCAGGCAAATGACCCGGGTGAGCAAGGTGAGGCGGGGCTCTTCGTAGTAACTGGCAATCCAGGGGGCAGCCAGGAACAGGAGCAGATAGATCGCCACGCAAATACCCAGATTGAAAAAGAAAACTGTGCTGTAATCTCTGGAGGTAGTGACTTTCTTCTGTACCAACGCCATGGTGAATCCGCTGTCACTGAATATGTTGGCGAACGCTACAAAGACCAGGACAATTCCGAGCAGACCGAAGTCTTCCGGAGGAAGGATATTGGCGAGGATCACCCCGGTCACCGCGTAACTCACCTGTGTGAACACCTTGTCAATGGTGCTCCATACCAGCGCACTGACGGTCTTGGCTTTGAGGCGATCGTTCATATTTACGATTGGACGATTTACGATTGAAATATCAGCATGTTATTTACTATTTATTCCTCGTCATGACTCATTCTTTGATTTTTACTATTATAGAACGTTGACGATTTACGATTTATGGTTGAAATTCCTGTATGATATTATTTTATTTGATCTGACACGGTTTCTTTTTCTTCTTATGTTCTTTTGTTCTTATGTCTATTTATTTATGAAGCAGAGGGACAGAAGAACAAAAGGAATACAAAAATTGCGGAGACGCAAATATGCGTCTCTACAAGTTAGTTGGCTACATTGGAATATTTGTCTTTCCAATCGTACATCGTACATCGTCCAATCGTACCTCACTTCACCTGGCTGCCCGGTTTTACCAGCTTCTCGGGAGTAATCACGGCAAGGGTGCCATCGGCATTTTCGGCCGAGAGGATCATTCCTTCCGACACGATCCCTCTGAGTTTGCGGGGTGGCAGGTTGGCGATGAAGCATACCTGTTTGCCTACCAGTTCTTCGGGAGCATAGTATAAGGCTATGCCTGATACGATGGTACGTGTTTCCAGTCCGTCCTCTATCTTAAATTGCAACAACTTGTCTGCTTTCGGTACTTTCTGACACTCCAATACGGTACCTACCCGGATATCTAATTTGAGGAAGTCTTCGAAGTCGATGTTTTCCCGGATCGGATGGGCCTTGTATGCTGCTTCGTCATTGGCTTTTTTCGTATCCTGTAGCTTTTGTATCTGCGCCTCTATGGTAGCATCTTCGATCTTTTCGAAAAGCAACTCCGCTTTATTGAGCTGGTGCCCTGTAGGCAGCAGGTCGGTCTGTCCCAACTGTGCCCAGTCGAACGCTGTCATTCCCAGCATTCCGCGCAGCTTCTGTGAACTGAAAGGCAGGAAAGGCTCAAAAGCAATGGCCAGATTGGCTACCAATTGCAGGCTGATGTTGAGGATAGTGCCCACACGCTCCATATCCGTTTTGGCTAATTTCCACGGTTCGGTATCCGCCAGGTATTTGTTGCCGATACGGGCCAGGTTCATCGCCTCTTTCTGCGCGTCGCGGAATTTGAATACATCCAGCAGTTTCTCTACCTCGGTTTTTACATCCGCAAATTCGTGAAGGGTCTCCCGGTCGTAGTCGGTCAGTGGTCCGGCAGCGGGTACTTTCCCTTCAAAGTATTTATGGGTAAGCACCAGGGCGCGGTTGACGAAGTTGCCATACACAGCCACCAGTTCGTTGTTGTTGCGTGCCTGGAAATCGCGCCAGGTAAAGTCGTTGTCTTTGGTTTCCGGAGCATTGGCGGTAAGTACATAACGCAATACATCCTGCTTGCCGGGAAACTCCTCTAAGTATTCGTGCAACCACACCGCCCAGTTGCGGGAGGTGGAGATCTTGTCTCCTTCCAGGTTGAGGAATTCGTTGCTGGGTACATTGTCGGGCAGGATGTAGCTGCCTTCGGCCTTCAGCATGGCAGGGAACACGATACAGTGGAATACAATATTGTCTTTTCCGATAAAGTGGATCAGACGCGACTCGGGGTCTTTCCACCAGGTCTCCCAGCTGTCCGGCAACAGTTCTTTGGTGTTGGAAATATATCCGATGGGTGCGTCGAACCATACATACAATACTTTGCCTTCCGCTCCTTCCACCGGAACAGGGATGCCCCAGTCAAGGTCGCGGCTCACGGCACGGGGTTGCAATCCCATATCGAGCCAGCTTTTGCACTGACCATATACATTGGGACGCCACTCCTTATGATCTTCCAGGATCCACTGACGCAGCCACGACTCGTGCTGGTCGAGTGGGAGATACCAGTGTTTGGTTTCTTTCCGCACAGGCTGGCTTCCGCTGATCGCACTCTTCGGGTGGATCAGGTCGGTGGGTGAAAGCGAGGTCCCGCACTTTTCGCACTGGTCGCCATAGGCTCCCTCCGAATGGCAATGCGGACATTCTCCGGTGATGTAGCGGTCTGCCAGGAACTGGTGAGCTTCTTCGTCGTAGTATTGTTCGGAAGTACGTTCGATAAATTCTCCCTTGTCATAGAGTTTACGGAAAAAGTCTGAAGCCACTTCATGGTGGGTTTTTGAAGTCGTGCGGCTGTAAATATCAAAAGAGATACCGAAATCCGCGAAAGATTGTTTGATGAGCGTGTGATAACGGTCTACCACATCCTGCGGAGTGATACCCTCTTTTTTGGCACGTATGGTAATAGGCACACCGTGTTCGTCCGATCCGCCGATAAAGAGTACTTCTTCTTTTTTCAGACGCAGGTAGCGGACATAAATATCGGCAGGTACATATACCCCTGCCAGATGGCCGATATGTACAGGTCCGTTGGCATACGGAAGGGCCGAAGTGACGGTAGTCCTTTTGAATTTCTTTTCCATTGTATCGTAAGTATGTTTGTTAGACGCTTTTATAAGAAGGTACAAAGATAGCTACTTTTTCTATATTTCGGGCCATGGATGCGATAGCAAGTATGGCACCGGGTCGGAAAGAGAGATCGGGACAGAGTGGTAAAACATCCATTCCTGGAAAAAGCAGAGTCTTATCTGTTGGTTTTCCCGTTTTCAGGGATTGCCGGATATGGCCGGAGTTTGTGGGGTGTTTATAGGAAGCACATCTGATCGTGGTAAATAATCATTTTGTCAATTCTGACAAATTGTATTTTCTGATGCCGGAAAATTCATTCTTTCGGCTCAGGCTAAAGATCCTTTCGGAATAATCGATTTTTGGGGCATCAGGTTCGGGCTGTTTGTCGGATAATTGCCTGATGTAATTTCTTTTTTATTTGGAATGCATCAAAAATGTGTTGTTTTATTGCTTACAGGTCTGTTTCGATATTATTTTGTTGTTCTGAAATCTTTGGCAGATTAGCTCTGAAAAATTGAAAAGCTCTTTTTGGGGGATAATAAATGGCTTTTTTCGTTCTCTATGCGGGACAAAATCGTTTCTCACAGTGAAAGCACCAGTTTCACTATCAGATAATTTGCTTAGACTACTGGATAATAAATGATCTGGTAGTCTAAACAAATGTTCTGGTAGTCTAACTACCTCTTTCCAGTAGTCTAACTGCCCCTTTCCAGTAGTCTGACTACTGTTTTCCCATGGTCAGACTACCCGTTAACCGTATTGGGAGCAGCGTTTAGAGGGCTACAGAGCAGGGTCTTTCTTTGGTTTCGGTCGTTTTTTTATGTTAGAAGAGCTTTTTTTGAAAATGTGTTTGTTGGCAAATTTCGTAAAACAGAAGCAATTTGTCGGATATTACTTTAATCTGGTAACTATATGTATGTTTCCTGATGCGACTTTACCGGACCAGAAACTATCTGAACTTTATTCTCTATACTATGTATGGAAGCCATTCTGACTCCATCCTGATCAGGATAAGTAAGTCTTCCTAATTAATTGTATGTATCATGTCCCTTATGCTGTAAAGACGCGGTACACTATTTATAAATGTATCCACAAAATGAGTTTCTCTTACATTGTGTACAGAGAAAGGGATTACCTGTAGAGACGCACGGCGTGCGTCTCCGCGATGCATGTCCAACCCAGGAGCGTGCGTCTCCGCGGTGTAGGTCCAACCCAGAAGGGTGCGTCTCCGCGATGCATGTCCAACAAAACAGCATTCCGCAGGATATATATAATCCCATTCGGTGTGCTGAGACGCAAATATGCGTCTCTACAGAGGGATGATGACAGAAGAATATCTGTCTTTTCCATCGTACATCCCTTTGCTGCCCGCCTGGTTGGCTACGCCGATCTTCGATGGACTGCGTCGACCGTTGGCTCGTAAAATCGTAAATCTCCCCGCGTCTCTACAAGTTGCCCCCATAGTATATACAAGGAACGATGAACTTCTACTTAAGGCGGAGACGGATATATAGTTTCCAACCGGTATGTTCTGACAATACGGTATGTCTGTGATGGTTGTACAACTAAATTTGGGTTTATTTGTTGACTTTTTGTATGTAAAAAGTTATATTTGTGAAGGAAAAGTCTAAATACATAAAATTATGATCACTCCTCAACTTCTTTGTCCCGAGAGTATTGTTGTCGTAGGTGCTTCCAACAATATACACAAACCCGGAGGTGCCATTCTGAGAAATTTGTTGCGTGGAAATTATCAGGGCGAACTGCGTGTGGTGAATCCCCGTGAACAGGAAGTGCAGGGGGTAATTTCTTATCCCGATCTGTCGGCATTGCCTCCTACCGATCTGGCTGTCTTGGCCATTGCGGCTCCTCTGTGTGTAGAAGCTGTAGAACGGTTGGCTGCGGAGAAAGGCACACGCGCGTTTATTATTTTGTCTGCGGGTTTTGGCGAAGAGACCCGGGAAGGGGCAGAACTGGAAGACCGTATTGTGGGGATAGTGAATCAATACGGGGCATCGCTGATCGGTCCGAACTGCATCGGCTTGCTCAATCATTGCCACCACAGTGTTTTTACTCAACCCATCCCGGAGCTCGACAGGAAAGGGGTGGATCTGATCTCAAGCTCAGGAGCTACGGCAGTATTCATCCTGGAGTCGGCCGTGACCAAAGGACTGCGTTTCCATTCGGTCTGGTCGGTAGGGAATGCCCGGCAGATCGGTGTGGAAGAGGTGCTTGAATACATGGATGAGAATTTTGTGGAAGGGGAAGATCCGGATATCAAACTGCTCTATATGGAAAGCATACGCGATCCGGATAAACTGCTTTTTCATGCCTCCTCGCTGATCCGTAAAGGGTGTCGGATCGCTGCGATCAAATCAGGTAGCTCGGAGAGTGGTAGTCTGGCAGCTTCTTCACATACCGGTGCGATTGCCAGTCCGGACTCGGCGGTAGAGGCGTTGTTCCGCAAAGCCGGGATCATCCGTTGCCATTCACGGGAAGAACTGACCACGGTGGGGGCGGTGTTTACACTGCCCGAACTGAAGGGCCGTAATTTTGCTATCGTCACTCACGCGGGAGGGCCGGGAGTGATGCTTACTGATGCGTTGAGTAAGGGTGGACTGAAAGTCCCTCATCTGGAAGGACCGGTTGCGGATGAACTGAAACACCTGTTGTTGCCCGGTGCTTCTGTAGGCAATCCCATAGATATTCTGGCTACCGGTACTCCCGGACACCTGGAGGTGGCTATTGATTTCTGTGAAAACCGGTTTGATCAGATAGACGCGATCCTGGTGATCTTCGGGACTCCGGGTCTGGTGACGATGTTTGAAGCATATGAGGTGCTGCATCGTAAGATGCTTACCTGTCGCAAGCCCCTTTTCCCGGTGCTTCCTTCTATCCATACGGCCGGTGAAGAGGTAGATGTCTTTCTGAAAAAAGGACATGTGAACTTTGCCGATGAAGTGACACTGGGTACTGCCCTTTCACGGATCGTCAACGCGCCCCGGCCTGCCAATCATGAAATAGAATTGTTTGGAGTGGATGTACCTGAGATACGCCGTATCATAGACTCTATCTCCTGCAGCGGTTATCTTCCTCCCCAGCAGGTTCAGTTGCTTTTGAAGGCCGCCGGCATTCCGTTGGTAGAAGAACGTGTCTCGGCACAAAAAGAAGAGCTGTTGGCGTTCGTAAAGGAGTGCGGATTCCCGGTAGTAGCTAAAGTAGTAGGTCCGCTGCACAAGACCGATGTAGGAGGGGTATCGCTTCATATCCGCAGTGAGGAACATCTGTGTATGGAATTTGAGCGGATGATGCATATTCCTGAGGCTGTGGCTGTGATGGTACAGCCCATGTTGCAGGGTACGGAACTGTTTATCGGAGCTACGTATGAAGAGCGTTTCGGGCATGTGGTCTTGTGTGGACTGGGAGGGATCTTTGTAGAGGTCCTGCAGGATGTCTCTTCCGGGCTGGCTCCTTTGAGTTACGCGGAGGCGTATTCCATGATACGGTCTTTGAAAGCCTATCGAATCATCCGGGGCATACGTGGGCAGAAAAGTGTGAATGAAGATAGATTTGCGGAGATCATTGTACGCCTTTCTACGCTGCTTCGCTTTGCCACGGAAATCAAAGAGATGGATATAAACCCTTTGTTAGGTACGGAGGACGAGGTGATAGCAGTAGACGCACGTATCAGGGTTGAAAAATAAAAGTTTAAAAAAGTATACTTGTGACGCAATATTTCTGTTAAAAGTGCATTTTATGTAAATAAAAAGGTTTGTCCCGGCTCTGTCATGCGGAAATTGAACTTTTATGCATGCAGCATTGTTTTTAAAATGAAATTTTTTAATCCATGCTGGTCCGGATGGACGAACTCACTCTGGGAATACATAGTTCTATGTAGTGCTTTGGCAACAGAAAGATAACCCTGATGCGCACAATTTAGTATGATAATAGGTAGAAAAAGGAGGTTGGGTTTTATCAACCGCATTTTGTCGATGATCTTGACTTTTCTGGGATTTGCTTCTTGTGAAAGTGAACAGCCCACGGAATATGGAGTCCCTCATGCCCGGTATGAAATGAAGGGGACTGTTCTGGATGCCGCAGGAGAGGGGGTATCCGGATTGGGGATCGTTGTTACTGACAATTATCCGACGCCGGCTTCCGCTTTTGAAGCGGGCGGTGAAGAGATTGTATATACAGATGTGAACGGAGAATTCATTGTGATCCGGGAAAGTTTATTCAATAGATTCCGTATGTATCTTTTGCCTGAGAAAGAGGTCTCTTCTGCTCACCAACCGATAGATTCTGTAGATATAGATTTCCGGGGTATTTCTCCGGAAGGAAGCAATGGTTGGTACGAAGGAAGTGCCTCACAGCATATACAGGTGCAGTTGAAAGGCAATTAATGGTGCTACTGTGTGGGCACCTGGTCGCCCGTTGATCCGGCTGAAAAACATACATTTGCTGTAGCCGGAAACGGATTTTTCTCTGTCTGCCTCTGACCGGGAGAAATTCCTGGTCTGACAGGCTGTGTATGTTATGGAAGGATTCTTTCCGCATTGAAAATACGATACTATATGATTCTCAGATTCTCTGAATAAAAACCGGTTCAGCGGATGAAGCTACCCCTTTCTTTTGATGGGTCAGAAGGAAGAGAGTAGTTTGTTTTTTATGGAAGAGACAGAGCTCAGTAATATGTAAAAAGAAGTAAGTATGGGTGAATTATCTGTGCGTAAGCGTCTGGCGTTAGAAATCGCGCGTAAGGTCTTTCATAATCAGAAGGAACTTCATCCATTGCGCAGTCTGTTCTGGGAATGTACGTTGCGTTGTAATCTTCATTGTAAGCACTGTGGTAGTGATTGCCGGCAATCATCCACTGTAAAAGATATGCCGGCGGAAGATTTTCTACAGGTTGTGGATTCGCTGCTTCCTCATGTAAACCCTCATGACATGAATGTGATCCTGACCGGAGGTGAACCTTTGGTACGTAAGGATATCGAACAGATTGGTCTTGAACTCTACAGACGTGAAATTCCCTGGGGCATCGTTTCCAATGGCCGGTTGCTCGATCGGAAAAAACTGGACCGTTTGCTTGCGGCCGGCATTCATTCCATGACCATTAGTCTGGACGGGTTTGAAGAAGAGCATAACTGGATGAGAGGACATGCGGATAGTTATGGAAAGGCACTGGAAGCGATAAAAATGCTGGTGCATGAACGGGAGATCGTCTGGGATGTGGTTACATGTGTGAACCGTAAAAACTATCCCCGCCTTTCTGAGTTCAGAGACTACCTGTTCCGGATGGGGGTCAGGAACTGGAGGGTATTTACTATATTTCCTTTAGGGAGGGCTGCCCAATATCCCGAATTCCAACTCTCCAGTGAAGAATTTAATGGTTTACTTGAGTTTGTGAAAGAGGTACGGCGGAAAAAGCAGATGAAACTAAGCTATGGTTGTGAAGGCTTTCTGGGCCGCTACGAAGGAGAGGTACGGGATAGCCTGTATCATTGCAGTGCGGGAGTGACGGTAGCTTCTGTTCTGGCAGACGGCTCCATCTCGGCCTGTCCCAGCATACGCAGCAATTTTCATCAGGGGAATATTTATACAGACCATTTTATAGATGTCTGGAACCAGCGTTTCGTCAAATTCAGGAACCGCGAATGGGCCCGTCAGGGAGCTTGTGCCGAGTGTGAATTTTTCCGTTACTGTGAAGGCAACGGTATACACCTGCGGGATGAACAAGGGGAACTGCTGGTATGTCATTACAAGCGACTAAAGTCATGAGATTTACGATTGGACGATTTACGATGTACGATTGAAATTACATTTTGTAAATCCCTATACATTACGTTTTAGATGCAAACATACGAGATACATATTTGCATCTCCATATTTGCGTTTTCATATTTGCACCTTCCTGTTTGCCTCTCCGCTATATATGTCCAACCCAAGAGTATGTATTTTCAGGTGAAAAATTCTACCAGCAGTATGTTTCGAGATGGTACATTCCCCTACGATAGGATGGTATGTTTCAGCCAATCAGATGCAGCCGGAAACTGTCTTACCTGATTATAAATAAGTTCTGACCTTACTTATATCCAGCTTTCCCTATCCAGATTCCGGTATCCGATCGCTTCCGCCAGATGAGAAGATTGAATATCGCTGGAACTTTCGAGATCGGCGATGGTACGTGCTACTTTCAGGATACGGTCGTAGGCACGGGCCGATAGTCCGAAACGGGTCATGGCAGTTTTCAGTAAAGATAGTCCTTTCTCGTCGGGCTGTGCATACATACCAATCAGTTTGGGGGTCATTTGCGCGTTTGTATGTATACCCGGACAGGTTGCGAATCGTTTTTCCTGGATTTCCCTGGCACGCACCACTCTTTCCCGTATGTACCGACTGGCTTCCGACGAAGATCTTTCTGATATCTTTTCAAACGGCACCGGTACGATCTCAATCTGAAGATCGATCCGATCCAGCAAAGGACCTGAGATGCGGTTGAGATATTTTTGTACCTGTCCCGGGCTACATACACAAGGTTTGGTCGGGTGGTTGTAATAACCGCACGGGCAGGGATTCATGGAAGCGACCAACATAAATCCGGCAGGATACTCCACTGTAGACCGTACACGGGAGATGGTGATCTTCCGGTCTTCCAGCGGTTGGCGTAAGACCTCCAGGGCATTGCGGTTGTATTCCGGCAGTTCATCTAAGAATAAGACTCCATTGTGTGCCAGGCTGATCTCTCCCGGCTGTGGATAGTTGCCCCCTCCTACCAATGCTATCTGGGATACCGTATGATGCGGATCGCGGAAAGGGCGATGGGTGATGAGCGAAGTATGCCGGTCCAACATTCCCGCTACCGAATGTATTTTTGTGGTTTCCAGGCTCTCCGCGAGTGACAAAGGAGGCAGGATAGAAGGAAGGCGTTTGGCCATCATGGACTTCCCGCTGCCGGGTGCACCGATCATAAGCAGGTTGTGGCCTCCTGCGGCAGCTACCTCCACCGCGCGTTTTACATTTTCCTGGCCTTTGACATCCGCGAAATCGAATAGCGATTCTTTTTGTTCTCTTTGAAACTCTTCCCGGGTATGCACAACGATGGGTTGCGGGTCGCTTTCCGAATTGAAAAACCCGATGACCTCTTTCAGGGAATCCATTCCATAAACACTCAGGTTGTTTACCACAGCCGCTTCCCGTGCATTCTGACGAGGGAGGATCATGCCCTGAAATCCGGCTTCCCGGGCTTTGATCGCCATAGGCAGAGCCCCTTTTATCGGTTGTAAAGTTCCGTCTAAGCTCAGTTCGCCCATGATCAGGTAGTGTGGCAACTTATCTGCGGATATCATCTCACCGGCTGCCAGTATCCCTATGGCTAAGGGAAGATCATAGGCGGCTCCCTCTTTGCGGATATCCGCGGGGGCCATGTTGATCACCAGGTTACTGGTCGGGATCTTGTAGCCGTTTACCTGTAGGGCCGAAAGGATACGCTGATGGCTTTCTCTGACGGCAGAGTCGGGTAGCCCCACCATGTAGAACATACATCCCCGGGAGCTATTTACTTCGATGGTGATCAGGATCGCGTCAATACCGTGTACTGCCGCTCCGAATGTTTTGACGAGCATATCGTGTATCAGTAAAGGTTTTCTGGTTAAAACAAGCCTGAACCAACGGTCGGCGAAGTCAATAAAGAAACGGTCGACTTAGGAACAGGCGCTGAAACTCACTTGCAATTATTCTTTTGTTCCGAACACTTCCCGGAGCCTGACCGATAGAGAATCCAGTGTCATTTTCTGAGCCAGGATTCTGCCGTCCGGCCCAATCAGCGTGTAAGAAGGAAGAGACAGGATACCGTATTGTTTGACAACCGATCCATTCCATCCGGACAGATCACTTACCTGTTCCCAGCCCAGCGTATCTTTTTCAATAGCCTGCTCCCAGTCTGCGCGGTTGAGGTCTAAAGATATGCCTAACAGGGCAAACTTATCTTGTTTTTTATAGGTATGGTATATTTCTTTAAGTGGAGGAAGGCTTTGTGAACAGGAGTCGCACCAGGATGCCCAGAAATGCAGTACCAGGTATTTGTCCCGGAAGCTGGTCCGCAGGATACTTTTTCCTTCTGGATTTTTCAGGTTGAATGCCGGTGCTGTCTTTCCTGTAACGGTTTTTTCCTGTTGTTCGGCCACATCATTGGCCTGTTGTATAAAAGGAAGGTCTTTCAGGTCGCCGGTCATCCCTCCGATCAGTTCCCTGATCTTTTCGTAATCCGGATTTGCGACTTGTAAATAATACGTATCGAGCAGATAAGCGGATACGGGGGAAGCGGGGTTGGAACGTATAAACTCTTCTGTTTTTTCCAATATCTCTTCCTTCGATAGTGTGTCTGTCTCGTAGAGACTGTTCCGGAATCTGCTGTACTCTTTGTTGAGTGAATTACCTTCTATACGGATGGGAGCGGAGGCTGACGTTATATTTGCATAGATGGATATGTTCTGTCCTTTATCCAGAAATACGGGATATTCAATAGAGTCTTTTACGATGAGTGTGACACGTACGAGTGTATCTACCAGGAGGTTCTGAGAGAATTTCCCATCTACTGTGAACAGGGTATCCACGCGTTCGAAAAATTCATCTGTCGCGAACAGATAGATGGTATCGTTGTCCAGACCAATGATCTCGCCCTGGATAACCGCCTGCTGATCTGTTCCGGATTTGCATCCGTACAGGAGAAGGCTGATGATTGACACGATCCACAAAAGACTTTTCATAGGTACAAAATTTATTTTTACACGAAGATACGGAACTTACTGTTTCCGCACACTGCCTGAGGCGATGAAGGACATCAGGCTTGTTTCCTGTTTCTTAGTTTCTGCGAAAATAAGGGTTTTGAGGATAAAAAAAAGAATTGCCCGCCAATTGTTTACTGGCGGGCAACTCTTTTATTTAAATTTCAATAACGGGCCTTCTTTAGTTGATCGCACTTGCGAAGTCGGCATCAGTGAAATATTTAGAGAATTCCAGATCGCTCGCAGCTTTCTTACCCAGAGAAGGATCTTTGGCAACTGCTGCTTTCAGGTTACTTGTTACTGCGTTTTTGTTGTTGGTTCTTGCACCTACTACAGCTTTCAGATAATCTGTATAAGCATCTTTGTTCTCTACATTTTCCAATGTGTTGCTTGCTTTGTTGTAATCCTTAGCCAGGATCTGAGCCAGAGCAGCACTGTTGGTCTTTGTATCGCCGAATGAGCTTACCGCTCTGTCATACTGACCTTGTGCCACGTAGAGGTTACCCAGAGCTTCGCCCAGTTCTCTTGCGCCAGCGGCTTTACCCAGGTAAGACTCAGCTGTGGCTTTGTCTCCTTTTGCCAGAGCAACCAGACCTAAGTTCATGTTTACTTCAGGAGCCGCTTTGATGCTTTCCGCTTTTTTCAGATAAGACTGAGCTTTATCCAGATCGCCGGCTTCATAAGCAAGTTTGCCTAAGTTGTTGTAAGCACGGTAGTCGTTCGGGAACTGTTTGGTTGTCTGAGTAAAGATCGCTTCTTTTTTAGCAGGGTCTGAAGTCAGAGTAGTAGCATACAGAATTTCTTCCAGATTCAACTGTGAAGGATCAGAGGTTGCCAGGGCTGAGATCTCTTCGTCGGACTTACCGATGATCTCGTAGTTCAGGGTCATACGTGAACGACGCAGTTCGGGAAGTACTTCATCAGCCAGTGTTTTGTAAACTGAAGAGATGTTTTTGATCTCCTGCTCTCTGCGTTCCGGATCCTGATACATAGAAAGTACGCGAAGGATAAGTTCTTTGTCCTGGATGTTTGATTTGGAAACCAGTTCCTGGAATCCTTCCCAGTCTTCAGCCGTATATTTTCCATCAATCGCAGCATCGATCTTCGCTTTTTTCAGGTCTTTTTCCAACATTTTGGTCGTATTGCTTTCACGGTTACCAGCCAGTCTGTCGTTCAGAGAATAAGCACCGTCCGGAGAAGCGTATGCAGAAACTTCAATGTTGGTGATCTTCTTGTTCTCAGCGTCGTTTACGGCAGCAACTTCCTGGTTAAATGTTTTGGCTTTGTTCAATTCGCTGCTGCGGATGTTTGCCTGCTGGATAAGGAACATGATATTTTCCTGGTAAGCTTCTTTGATGATGCGTTGGAAAGCGTCGTCTCCGTTGGCAGGATTGGCTGTTTCCAGCGTTCCGCCGATCAATTCGGAAGTAGCGATCACACCATCAGCGATCTTAACCGCGGGAATAGAGACCACTTTGTTACCCACTGTACCGCTGAATTCCAGATAAAGCTCTGATTTAGCCATTTCGGGGACATAGTCGTAAGAAGTTCTCATGGTGAAGTTACCACCCATTGCGTAAGAGATGGTCTGGTCGTTTCCGGCCACTTTCTCACCCTGGAACACAGCTTGTTGTCCTCTGACTTCTCCACCGTCCCATTTCAGTACGGGAGTTACTTCCAGAACGGCCTTCTTGTTGAAGTACTTTTCCGGGAATTTACCATTGATGGTTACAGGTACTTTACCGCCTACAGCTTCCAGGACCTGAGGAGTCGTCGTGAAATAGTCGGATGACAATTCACCCATTTTTTTGCTACATGATGAAAATGCAACAATCATAGCCATAAGTAATGGCAAATACAACTTCTTAATCATTTTAGGCATATTTTAATGTTTGTAATTGAAATGTGCTTTTTTAAATCTCTCTATCAGTATTTTATAACCGAATTGGGGCTTTATGCGGACAAAGATATTAAATCTTAAGTTTATTTTCAAACATAATGCTAAATTTATTATAAATTAATGAACCTGATCTTTGAACTATTTGTTATAACCAGGGGATTTCGCGCCTTCATACGGGAAGATCTTTTACAGAAAAGAGATAGTTGCCCTCACCTTATCAGATGTGACAACAGGAAAGGCGGTTGGCCTCTTACAGGATATAAGTCTTATCTACAAACGGATAGGGTACGTAGGTTGGGCGAAAGATTCTCTGTGTTCAGTATGCCGGTTTGTCTGGTAGAGTAGCTTTGCGGGTCCGGAGAGAGTGGGATATACCTATGGGGCGGATTCTTTTTTGGAACAGGTAGGGCTTTTTGGAAAGTTCGCTTTTTCCATCAGCGATAAACGTATTTACTTTCCCTGTATTTTCCCGAAAAAGCAATTTTCCCCTTCGTTCTTCATATACCGGGTATAAGCTACCAGGCGATCATTACCCGTAGAACCTGTGGCAGGCAACTCCATCCAGCTTTGTCCGATTTCTTCGTGAAGTACGATCTTTATCTGGGATTGCGCGGCGTTCTCATCCGGCAATTCTATGTATTCTATCTTTGCTTACAGACAGGGGCTTCCCTGAATATCGGTGGTACACATTTTGATCCACACCCATTCACCGGCCGGATAAGTTTGTTTATCCGTTTGTACATATATTCTTTCTCTTAACAGAGATTCTGCGTTTGCTGCAGAGAAGAATAAAAGAAAAGGTTTAAGGAACTATTACAAAACATAAAGCTGTCAGTCTTTATTCTTTGATACCATAGGAGGCTTTCTGCGCGGATTGTTCCTGGGGTGATGTTCGATGATCTCACTGCGCAGCATGTGCCGGTCAATGTGTGTGTATATTTCTGTGGTCGCGATAGATTCGTGACCCAGCATGCATTGGATGGCTCTCAGGTTGGCTCCTCCTTCCAGTAAATGGGTTGCGAAAGAATGGCGGAACGTGTGTGGGCTGATGTTTTTCCGGATACCTGCTGCCGTGGCCAGTTCCTTGATCAGATGAAAGATCATGATGCGTGACAGGTGGGTACCTCTGCGACTGAGAAATACATAATCTTCGTGATCTTTTTTTATCTCTATCTGATTCCTGTCGGAAAAATAAAGCCGGATCTCTTTTACAGCTTTCGGAGAGATCGGTACCAGGCGTTGCTTGTTTCCTTTTCCTTCTACTTTGATGAACCCTTCTTCCAGGTAGAGTTCGGATAGTTTCAGATGGGTGAGTTCGGATACCCGTAATCCGCAACCGTAGAGTGTTTCAAGGATCGCTTTGTTGCGTTGGCCTTCCTTTTTGCTGAGGTCAATGGCTTCTATCAGTTGGTCGATCTCCTCTACCGTCAGCACTTCAGGCAAATAAAGCCCTGTTTTGGGAGTCTCCAGCAGTTCGCTAGGGTCTGTTTCCAGTATATCTTCCAGAATAAGGAAATGAAAAAAAGATTTGATGCCGGATATGATACGGGCCTGGGAGCGGGCATGTATGCCGATGTCATGGAGTCCTGTTACAAAAAGTTCCAGGTCTGTGAGTTTCACCTGCAGGATGTCTAACTTCTCACCTTCCAGGAAATCCATGAGTTTGTCCAGATCCCTCAGATAGGCATCCAGGGTATTATCAGAAAGAGATTTTTCCAGGCGCAGATAGTGGTGGTAGCGGCGGATTATGCGTGCTGTTTTTTCGTTCGCACAGGATTTTCCCTCTCTTTTCATTTCTTTTTTCTAACTTTGCAACGAATGATGTATCAAGCAAAGTTAGAAAAAATAACAGGAATGTAAAGATGAAGATCCAGATTATTAATGGTCCTAATATTAATTTGTTGGGCAAACGTGAACCGTCGGTGTATGGGAGTGTTTCTTTTGAAGATTATCTGACAGAGTTGCGTGGTACATATAAAGGTATAGAGATCAGGTATGATCAGTCTAACTCGGAAGGGTGTATCATTGATAAAATACAGGAAGTCGGATTTGATGTGGATGGTATTGTTTTAAATGCCGGAGCTTACACACATACATCTATCGCGATCCAGGATGCCATCCGGGCAGTGTCTGCTCCCGTTATTGAAGTACATATTTCCAATGTACATGCCCGCGAATCATTTCGTCAGGTATCAATGATCGCTTCTGCCTGTAAAGGAGTGATCTGCGGATTTGGCCTGGATTCTTACCGTTTGGCGGTGGAGGCATTTTTAAATAAGTAATTGACAGGATATAAAGGATATAAATTAAACAGGTAGAAAGATTATGTTATTGAAACATACAAAAATTGTAGCTACGGTTTCCGATCAGCGTTGTGAGGTAGATTTTATCAAACAATTGTATGAATCGGGAATGAATGTAGTCCGTATAAATACAGCCCATGTACAGCGGGAGGGTTTTGAGAAAATTGTTAATAATACACGAGCTGTTTCCAACCGGATTGCGATCCTGGTAGATACAAAAGGCCCCGAGGTGAGGACAACAGTCTCGGATGCTCCCATTGATTTTCATACCGGAGACCGGGTAAAGATGTCGGGGCGTCCGTCCGAGAAAACCACCCGTGAATGGATCTCTGTTTCCTATCCGGAGTTCGTAAAAGACCTGGCTGTGGGAGGAGATATCCTTATCGATGATGGAGAACTGGAACTGAAGGTAGTAGACAAGACCGGAGAATATCTGGTGTGTGAAGTGATGAATGAAGCGACACTGGGTAGCCGTAAGAGTGTGAATGTACCCGGGGTACGTATCAACCTGCCTTCGCTGACGGAGAAAGACAGAAAGAATATCGCGATCGCGATGGAACTGGATATTGATTACATCGCTCATTCTTTTGTACGTAACAGACAGGATATCCTGGATATCAAAGAGATCCTGAATGCCAGCAACAGCGATATACGCATTGTGGCCAAGATCGAAAACCAGGAGGGAGTAGATAATATAGACGAGATCCTGGAAGTTGCCGACGGAGTGATGGTGGCGCGCGGAGATCTGGGTATTGAAGTCCCCCAGGAGAGAATACCTGGTATTCAGCGAATGCTTATACGTAAGTGTGTACTGGCAAAGAAACCTGTGATCGTTGCTACGCAGATGCTTCACAACATGATCACCAATCCGCGTCCTACGCGCGCGGAGGTAACGGATATAGCCAACGCGATCTATTACCGTACCGACGCGCTGATGCTGAGCGGGGAGACCGCTTACGGAAAGTATCCTGTGGAAGCAGTGAAAACGATGACGGCTATCGCTTCGCAGGCAGAAAAAGATAAACTCGAAGAAAACGATATACGCATACCGCTGGATCCGGAAAGCAACGATGTGACCGCTTTTCTGGCCAAACAAGCTGTGAAAGCAACGAATAAGTTGAAAATGCGTGCGATCATCACAGATAGTTACAGCGGACGTACGGCACGTAACCTGGCTGCGTTCCGTGGTAAATTCCCGGTACTGGCCATTTGTTACAAAGAGAAGACCATGCGTCATCTGGCTTTGTCATACGGGGTAGACCCTATTTATATGCCGGAACTGGCGAATGGACAGGAGTATTATTTTGCCGCTTTGCGCAGACTGTTGAAAGACAATGTGCTGAGTCCGGAGGATATGGTAGGGTATCTGAGTAGCGGGAAGGCGGGTACACAAACTTCTTTCTTGGAGATCAATGTGGTAGAAGACGCGTTGAAGCATGCCGAAGAGAGTGTATTGCCGAATAAGAACCGGTATCTGTAAATAAGAGTCCCACGGTGTCTGTTACACTGGACAACTATATATTACAGCACATAGACCCTGAAAGTGACTACCTGAAGGCGCTTTACAGGGATACACATGTAAAATTACTGCGCCCGCGTATGGCTTCCGGTCATTTGCAAGGGCGCATGCTTGCTATGTTCGTACGTATGATCCGCCCCGGGCAGGTCTTAGAGATCGGAACGTATAGCGGCTATTCCGCATTGTGCCTGGCTGAGGGCTTGCCTGAGGGAGGCATGCTCCATACCTTTGAGATCAATGATGAACAGGAGGATTTTACCCGGCCGTGGCTGGAAAATTCTCCTTATTCGGAAAAGATCCGGTTTTACATCGGAGATGCGCTGGAGAAGGTGCCGCAATTGGGTATTACCTTTGACCTGGCTTTTGTGGACGGTGATAAGAGAAAATACATAGCGTATTATGAAATGGTGTTGTGCCATCTGAATGAGGGAGGATACATCATCGCGGACAATACGTTGTGGGACAATCATGTGTTGGAAACTCCTGCCGCGAATGATAAGCAGACGCAGGGCATCCAGGCGTTTAACGCCTATGTGGCCCAGGATGAGCGGGTAGAAAAAGTGATCATTCCCGTGCGGGATGGTCTGACCCTTATTCGTAAAAAGAAAACGACGGGGAGGTGAGGCGGAACTCATGTCCTTGATCTATAAATAGAAATAATATGGAAACGACCAGGCAAAATAAAATAGCCAGATTGTTGCAGAAGGAATTAAGTGATATCTTCCTGCTTCAGGCGAAAGCGATGTCCGGTACATTGGTATCGGTGAGTGTAGTACGTATCAGTCCGGACCTGAGTATCGCGCGCGTGTATCTCAGTATATTTCCTTCGGACAAGAGTGCGGAGATGGTGAAAAATATAAATGAGAATACCCGGTCTATCCGTTATGAACTGGGTACCCGGGTGCGTCATCAGCTCCGTATCATTCCTGAGTTGAAGTTCTTCGTGGATGATTCATTGGATTATCTGGAAAAAATAGACTCTCTGTTGAAGTGAATCTTCCTTTTTATATCGCCAGGCGTTATCTTTTCTCCAAAAAGAAACACAACGCCGTGAATGTGATCTCTGCAGTTTCTGTTTGCGGGGTCGCTCTGGCTACGCTGGCATTGGTATGTACCCTTTCTGTCTTTAACGGATTCCGGGATATGGTGGCCGGTTTTTTCACTGCTTTTGATCCTGAATTGAAGATAACGGTCCGTGAGGGAAAAGTCTTTGATGCGGAACTGCCGGATATCTGCGCCATTCGTGACTGGAAAGAGGTGGAAGTGTTTACGGAAACTCTCGAGGAGGGTGCTATGGTGCAGTACAAAGACCGGCAGGTGATGGCGATGATCAAAGGAGTAGATGATAATTTTGAGCAGCTTACTCAGATAGATAGCATTCTGCATGGAGCCGGAGAGTTTATATTGTATGACGAGGTCGCGGAATACGGGATCATGGGCATTGAACTGGTGTCTGTATTGGGGACAGGGATACAGCCCATAGACCCATTGCAGCTATATGCTCCGAAGCGTCAGGCACGTGTCAATATGGCCAACCCTTCTGCCTCTTTCAACAGTCGTTATCTCTTCTCTCCGGGAGTGGTGTTTGTGGTCAATCAACAAAAATACGATGCACAATATATACTGACATCTTTGAATTTTGCCCGTGAGTTGTTCGATTATGAAACGGAGGTTTCTGCGGTTGAACTTAAATTATCTGCGGGTGAGTCTGTGGCGGGGGTTAAGAGAAAGCTGGAGCAACATCTGGGTCCGGAGTATATCGTCCGGGACAGGTATGAACAGCAGGAAGATGTGTTTCGTATCATGGAGATCGAGAAGCTGATCTCTTATCTTTTCCTCACTTTTATTCTTACGATTGCCTGCTTCAATGTGATAGGTTCTTTGTCTATGCTTATTATAGATAAGAAAGAAGATGTAGAGACCTTGCGTAATCTGGGTGCGGATGATAAGCTTATTTCCCGTATTTTTCTGTTTGAAGGAGGGCTGATCACGCTCAGTGGTGCCATTGCGGGTATATTTCTGGGACTGGCGATGTGTTTTGCCCAGCAGCAATTCGGGTTCATTACTTTAGGGAACGGACACGGTAGCTTTGTTGTGGATGCCTATCCGGTGAGTGTCCATGCCGGAGATATTTTCTTTATTTTCGTTACGGTACTGGTGGTCGGCTTCTTTTCCGTATGGTATCCGGTGCGTTATCTTTCCCGCAGATTGCTGAATGCCTGATCCGGGGTCTGCCCGTTTTGTTCTATGATTCATCTGATTATCTGTTGCCGGAAGGGGCTTTTCGGGATAAATGTGGAGATTGATAGACAAAACAAGTAAGTTTGTCGATTCTATTTGTATATGTACTCAGGGGTGCTTATTTTTGAACAGCAATTAAGAG
Source organism: Bacteroides sp. (assembly GCA_020861095.1). Taxonomy (GTDB): domain Bacteria; phylum Bacteroidota; class Bacteroidia; order Bacteroidales; family Bacteroidaceae; genus Bacteroides. The sequence goes on along the minus strand of JAJBTC010000156.1, from coordinate 4,964 downwards.
ATAGAATGAAACGTAGATATATACTTATTTCTCTTATCTGTCTGATATGTCCTCTGGCAGGCATGGCACAGGAACCGGATCACTCCCGGCCCCGACAGCCCCGCGAGGTGGTTGAGCCTGAAGTGAAAGCCAGACAGATGGCTGATGAAATGCAGGTGGAACTTGACTTGAATCGGAAACAGTATAAGAAGATATATAAGCTTTTTCTTCAGGAAGAGAAAGAACGTTCGCAAACAAGACCTGATTTCGGTCGCCAGGGTCCTCCTCCGGGAGGAAGAAGAGAGGGAGGACCTCCGCCGGACAGAGACAGGGAATTTTCAGCTGACAGACCGCAGGGAGGAAGGGGTGTAGATCCTGAACAGATGCAGAAAGCGGTTGAGGAAAAAAACAAGAAGATAAAGAAGATCCTGACGGATGAACAATACGAGAAGTGGTCTTCTTCGGAAAAAGAAAAGGAAAGAAAAAAACTCCCCTGGGATTTGAAAGAGGAGGAGTGAAAACCGGATATTTCGAAAAGACTGTACATACAAACAGACTTATTTATACATAGATAACGTTTGTTCTTTTTTGGTAGTAGTAAGATGAGTACACACGTGAGGTGTGTGATAGTTAAATGATTTGTGTGAGGGTACATGGAGCAGGTGACTGTTCCATGTATTATTTTGTATCTATGTGATTAAAACGGATACCTACTCTTGAATCCTATAAAAAAGCTCTTTGCGATAAAGTCGCAAAGAGCTTTTTTATATACAAAGAGACAGGCTTTCCCGAAAAAAGGATCAGGCTTATCCGAGGATGGTTCTTAAGAGATTTTCTTTGAATGGAGAATGCTTTTTCTCTGGTTCCATATCCATGTGACAACGGCAAGCAGAAGAAGTACGAGTGCTACATAGGCTATTGTTTCCGTGATCTTCAGGCTTTTCGGAGAGAAACGCATTTCAATAGTGTGTTCACCTGCCGGTACTTCAATGGCACGCAGGATGTAATCAGCCCGTACTATAGGCACAGGTGTACCATCGATGGTGGCCTCCCAGCCCGGATAGTATATCTCTGAGAACACAATTACACCTTTTTCCTCAGAGGAACTTTTGTATACCAGGTGATCGGGCTCGTAGCTGGTAAGAGTTACCGAGGCTAACGTATCCTTGTAGCTGTCGGTGATACCGGAAAGCTCATCGCGGAAACTATGATTTACCAGAGCTGTTTCTGCGGGATCTATATCATTGAGGCCTTCCATCTCTTCTGTCGCGTTGTTCACATATCTGATCTCCGATACATACCAGGCATTTCCATAGGCATACGGATTTTCTACAGGAATGGTTTGCCCTTGTGTGGCCGGAAAAATGAAGTATTTGGTATTGAGCATATTCAGGATCCTGAAACGATCCGGGTTCATTCTTTCCACATCCCCCTCACTGCTTTGTATCTCCTCATATACAGCACTCATTTCAGGTACAATATGCCAGTCTATCATGTCCTGATAGCGCTGGAGCTTCGCCGCATGATACCCCCCTATGCTCTTGTGCCAGTAAGAGGTATAGTTTTCCTGGAAAGTACTGGTCGCGAAATTCAGTACTCTGTAATCAAGCGAAGGATCCTGCAGAATGAAATCATCTGTAGGGCTCTTGCGGAAGGCTTCTGTTTTCTGGGTTTGTGGCTGGAATTGAGCATCGTTCAGATAGCGTTTGTTTACTCCCCACAGATCTATCAGGCACAAAAGAGCTATCGCTCCGATCAGAAAAGTCGTTTTTAACTTTCCTGTCCTGTATATCCATAACAATAAGGTACCGATGACAATGATGAAAAAGCTTCGCCAGGCATCTGAAGTGAAAAGATAAACGCGCATTTCTTCCAGGTTGCTGATTATTCCTTTCAATTGCTCTGCGGGAATGGCATTCTGCAGGGCCTGGAACTCCTGTGCGGGGATGTAGCTGGAGAAGAACAATCGGGGCGCGATGGCAAATAAGAAAGAGAGCCCCCCTGTAAGGGCAAAACTGATATACAGATAGTTTGCTTTTTCTTTCAATAAACCCGGCTGTTGCACGATCTCTTTGATGGCCAGTATAGCCAGTAGGGGGATGGTAAACTCCGCGATCACTAAAATGGAAGATACGGCGCGGAATTTGTCATACAGGGGAACATAATCTATAAAGAAATCTGTAAGGCCCATGAAATTCTTTCCCCAGGACAACAGTACAGAGAATAGGGTTGCCCCCAGAAGTGCCCATTTGACAGGGCCTTTTACCAGAAAACATCCCAGAATAAACAACATCAGCACAAATGCGCCTATGTATACAGGCCCAGATGTCATAGGCTGGTCTCCGAAATACTGAGGAAGTTGCGAATAGAGACTGACATACATGGGATTGGCTTTCTTCATGGCCGTACTGCTCTGGGAAAGAGGTACGGATGCCCCTCCCTTCAGGTTGGGTACCAGGAGATTGAAGGTCTCTCCGACCCCGTAACTCCATTGAGTAATATACTCACGTGTGAGTCCGTTCTCTTTCTTGCCGCCTGTGGTCTCCTGCCGCAGTTCACTCTGTCCGCGCATCGTTTCTTTCGTATACTGATAGATATGATACAGCGTAGACAGGTTGATAGAGATACCTATAAGACCCGCAACCACAAGTGTACCGGTAGCTTTGAGAAAGTCGGCTAATTCTTTCTTCTTCCAGGCATCTATGAAAATAGCTATCACCAGGAACAGGATCACAAATAGAAAATAATAGGTCATCTGTACGTGGTTCGACTGGATCTGCAGGGCTACGAACAGAGCAGTCAGAATTCCCCCTGCCAGGTATTTCTTTTTATACGCCAGTAAGATTCCTGCTATGGTAGGAGGTATATAGGCCAGGGTAATAAACTTCCAGATGTGTCCCGCGGAGATCAGAATGAAAAAATAGGAAGAGAATCCCCAGAGAATCCCGCCTAATCCGGCCAGCCAGGCAGACACTCCCATTACACGCAAGAGGATGTAGAAACCAAGCATCATCGCGAACACCAGCCATACATAGTTGGGCAGGAAGAGGTGGTAGGCTTTTTCTACAAAGCGCAGAGGTTCCGTAGAGTCATAACTGGGAGAGATCTGGTAGGTGGGCATACCGCCAAACAGCGCGTTGGTCCAGCGGCTGCGATGCCCTGTGCGCTCGTAATATTCTTTCACCTCCTGGCTGGCACCGGCACCTGCCGCGGTATCGTGCTGGAAGAGGATACGTCCTTCTATGACAGCGGGAAAGAAATAAGCGAATGAAATGATAAGGAATGCCAGTATGACTAATAGGTCCGGTAGAAATCTTTTCATGAACGTATGCAGGATAAGGGAAATGAACGTATACAGAGAACAGAAGGGAAACGATGTTCCGGAGGATTTCCGTACCTATCGTTTCCCGTGATCTTGATATTAATATCTGTAGTGATCGGCTTTGTAAGGACCATCTATAGATACACCAATGTAATTGGCCTGATCCTGTGTCAGACGGGTCAGTTTCACCCCGATCTTTTCCAGATGCAGACGCGCCACCTCTTCGTCCAGATGTTTGGGAAGGCGATACACATCGATCTCATAGTTGTTGGTGAATAACTCGATCTGAGCCAGTGTCTGGTTGGTGAACGAGTTACTCATAACAAACGAAGGATGGCCGGTGGCACAGCCCAGGTTCACCAAACGTCCGTCTGCCAATAAAATGATACTGTGTCCGTCCGGAAAGTAATATCTGTCTACCTGTGGTTTGATATTCACCCGTCTGATGCCCGGGAAATTTTTCAGAGCCTCTACTTGTATCTCGTTGTCGAAGTGTCCGATGTTACATACGATGGCCTGATCTTTCATCTTCTCTATGTGATCTATCCGGATGATATCGATATTGCCTGTGGTAGTAACAAATATATTACCTTCCCTACAGGCATCTTCCATAGTCACCACTTCAAATCCTTCCATAGCGGCTTGAAGCGCGCAGATCGGGTCAATCTCGGTGACTAAGACCCGTGCTCCGTATGAACGCATCGAGTGTGCGCATCCTTTGCCTACATCGCCATATCCCGCTACAACCACTACTTTCCCCGCGATCATCACGTCTGTGGCGCGCTTGATACCGTCGGCAAGGGATTCCCGGCAACCGTACAGGTTATCGAATTTAGACTTTGTCACAGAATCATTGACATTAAAGGCCGGAAAGAGCAACCTGCCTTCTTCTTTCATCTGGTACAGTCTGTGTACGCCTGTCGTGGTTTCTTCGGAGACGCCACATATGTCCTTAGCTACCTGATGCCAGTGACCGGCTTTTTCTGCCAACACCTTTTTCAGCAGTGCGTTCAGTTGTATCTCATCTTCCGCGGTAACAGCTTTCTCCAGCACCGTGGCATCTTCTTCCGCCTGATAACCCAGATGGATCATAACGGTGGCATCTCCTCCGTCGTCCACAATGACGTTCGGACCTTTCCCTCCGGCAAAAGTCAACGCCTGCAACGTGCACCACCAGTACTCTTCCAGAGTTTCTCCTTTCCAGGCAAATACCGGTACTCCCGCCCTGGCAATGGCCGCGGCGGCATGATCCTGTGTAGAGAATATATTACAGGAACACCACCGGACTTCCGCTCCTAAAGTAACCAGCGTTTCGATGAGCACAGCAGTCTGTATGGTCATGTGAAGAGATCCCATGATGCGGGCTCCCTGCAAGGGTTTTGATTCTCCGTATTTTTCGCGAAGAGCCATCAGGCCAGGCATTTCGTTTTCTGCCAGTTCGATTTCTTTCCTCCCGAAATCGGCGAGGTTGATGTCTGCCACTTTATAGGGCAGTGCAGAGAATAATTCTAAGGACATAGATTGATTAATTAAAGTAAATGGTTACAAAGATAGAATATTCTGTATGTTAGGGCAAAAGCAATTGTTGTTTTTTACTAAATTATAACAGCGGCTTGTATTTGTTTTATGTAATTATTGTTATATATTTGCAACTAATAGTTAG
>JAJBTC010000026.1 GCA_020861095.1 Bacteroides sp. | reverse complement strand
GCCATGAGAACAATAACATTCAATGAACTTCGTAAAATCAAAGATTCATTGCCCAACGGTAGTATGCATAGAATTGCGGATGAGCTCGGTCTCAATGTGGATACAGTACGTAATTTTTTCGGAGGTCGTCATTTTAGAGAAGGAAAAAGCGTAGGTATACACCTGGAACCAGGACCGGATGGGGGATTGGTCATGTTAGATGATACAACAGTGCTGGATAAGGCTCTAAAGATATTGGATGAAGAAAACGTACACATGCAGCAGGAAGTCACCGAAGCCACTCAAGTCTGAGAAACAGAGATATATACAAATCCCAATTGCCCGAGAAACAATTGGGATTTCTTTTTTGTTAACCTCCAAATTATCCCTATTATGGAAGATAAATTAGTTACCTTAGCCATTCTGACCTATTCGAAGGCTCAGATCCTTAAAAACGTATTGGAGAGTGAAGGTATCGAGACATACATTCACAATGTCAATCTGATTCAACCGGTCATATCCTCCGGTGTACGGGTACGTATCAAAGAGAGTGATCTTCCACAGGCATTGAAAATTACAGAGAGTTCTGCCTGGCTGGCCGAAGATGTAGTGGGAGAGAAGGGCTCGGAGACAGCACAGAGAATACCTCATGTACTTATTCCTGTGGATTTCTCGGAAAGTTCGATAAAAGCGTGTGAATTTGGCTTTAATTTCGCTAAGACCTATGGAGCCGAGGTCGTATTGATGCACGTCTATTACACACCGATTTATGCTTCTTCTCTGCCTTATGGAGATATCTTTAATTATCAGATCATTGCGGATGAAGAAAATGCGAAAACCATGATCCAGAAGGTTCATGAAGACATGAATAAATTATCTTCCCGCATACAACAACAGATCTCTGACGGAGAACTTCCGGATATTAAATTTGAATGTATGCTCAGAGAAGGTATTCCGGAAGAAGAGATCATACGTTACGGAAAAGAGGAACATCCGTTGATGATCATTATGGGTACCCGTGGTAAGAGTCAGAAGGATATGGATCTTATAGGAAGTGTTACTGCGGAAGTTGTGGAACGAAGCCGTGTTACGGTTTTTGCTATTCCGGATCAGACACGGTTTGAAGATCTGGCAGATGCAAAGAACCTGGCATTCCTTACCAATTTTGACCAGCGAGATTTAGTAGCTTTTGAGAATATGTTCCATTCACTGAAAACGTTTGGTCTGACTGTTTCTCTTTTGCATTTGTCAGACGCAAAAGATACATGGGATGAGATCAAACTGGGAGGAATTAAAGAGTATTTCCATAAACAATATCCCGACCTGGATATACAATATGATATTGTGCGCGATGATAATCTGCTGAACAATCTGGAAGAATATATACGTTTGCACCATATAGATATTATAGTAATGACTACATATCGAAAAAATATTTTTGCGCGTTTGTTTAATCCCGGATTTGCACGGAAAATGCTTTTCCATTCAAATACACCTATGTTGGTTATAAAATGAACGAGATAAATAAGGAATAATAATTCGTTTTTCTAAAAAAGGGTTTTGCCGTATGCTATAGAAACAATCTATTTTCAACATATAATCAGCATTATGTTTAATAGTGCTTAGCTGGATTTGAAGATAACATAGAGAGTCCTCCCATCCCTTTCCTTTCCCTTTCTTTTGGAGTTCCGGAATATAAAAAAAGAGTGATCAATAACTGACCACTCTTTTTTATTATAATACAAATCTTTTTTTAGATACTCATCAGCTTATCTATTTCTTCAAATTCCGGACCCATATTCAGGTTATAGTATACACGGTATAAACCTTGTAGCCACAGATCTTGCTGATCGGGTTTCAGTTGTCTTGCTTTCTCATAATACGGACGAGCTTCTTCGTAGAATTTACGAATCTCAGCCTGTTCCTCATTATATCGGGGATCATTCATATCAGCGGTTGCCTGATCTGCATACTCCTGGGCTTTCAAACAGTAGATAAGTCCGATATTTGAATAGGCTTCAGCATACGTAGGATCTATCTCTATGGTTTCTTTATAATACGTAAGCGCATTATCATAATCCTTCATATTATGGTAGAGGTATCCTTTCACATACAAGTAAAATGTATTTTTAGGATCTTTAGCCAGCATTTCATCAGCAAAGGCCATGGCTTCATCATATTTATTCTCATTGCTGTAATAATCGATCAGATTTCCAAAGAAATAAGCATGATCCGGATACTTCTGTACCCCTTCTTTCAATGTTTCGATAAACTTATCTGTATTTCCCTGCTCTTTATATGCAGTTGCAAGGAATTCCATGGCATACTGTCCAACTTCAGGGTCATTTACTGCATAAGGTGCGTATTTCTGGATAGCAGAATAGTTATCCGTTTTTGCAGCAGCCAGTGATGCGTAATAAGCTACCTGCGGAAGCAGTGAATCCGTTTTCACAAGATTTTCTTTTTCAAACATAGGGTGAGCGGCCGCATCGATATAAGCAGCGAAAAAATCCAATGCTTTCTGGCTATTTTCCTCATTAAAGTACTGAATACCACCATTGATGAGATTGGCACGTTCTGCTAATAACAGTGCGGAGTTTGGTTTACGGTATTTATTTCTGATCTTGCCCTTTTCATCAGGTATTTCGGCCAGTTCATCGGCTTTGAAATAATAAGTAAACATATTCAGAACACTATTATATGCTTTCACAGTGTCATAAGGCTGTTGCAGGTAAGCCTTTACCATTTCTTTTTCATTTATCCTTTTCTGGACAAATCCTGCCACATCCCATGTTGCCGGATCATTTTTAGTTTCCGGATTTTCCAGGGCTGCATTGATCAGATTTTCCGCTTTCGAAAAATCCGGGTTCACTTCGTTGGCTATACGTTTGGCATCTTTCACATTTTTCACCTGAGCGAAAGAGATGCTTGTTACCATCAATAGAACCACAAAAAATAATACTCTCTTCATGATTGTTGTTGATTAATAATTAACTATTGTTTATTCATTGTTTTCATTTGCTTCCGCGTTCTCCGTATCAGGACTTTCCGGTACATTCTCCTCTCCTTCCCGGATTTCTTCGTCCGTTTCAGAGGTCACTTTACATACGGAACCGATCTGATCGTTTCGTTTTTCCAGATTGATCAGTCGTACCCCTTGTGTGGCACGGCCCATGATACGTACTTCAGACATTTTCAACCGGATGGTAATTCCGGACTTGTTAATAATCATCAGATCGTTATCATCGGTCACCGATTTAATGGCGACTAATTTACCTGTTTTTTCTGTAATATTCAAAGTTTTTACTCCTTTTCCTCCCCGATTGGTCTTACGGTAATCTTCGATATCCGAACGTTTTCCGTAACCTTGTTCTGAAACCACCATAATCGACTCTGTCTGAGGATCTTTTATACAGATCATTCCTACTACTTCGTCCTGGCCGTCATCATCTAACGTCATACCCCGGACTCCGGTTGCCGTACGGCCCATGACACGCACCGCGTTTTCATGGAAGCGGATCGCGCGTCCGTTGCGGTTGGCAATGATGATATCGTTGTTACCATTCGTCATCCGGACTTCAATTACCCGGTCGTCTTCCCTTATCGTAATGGCATTTACTCCATTCTGACGCGGACGGGAATACTGTTCCAGAAGAGTTTTCTTGATGATTCCTTTTTTGGTACAGAAAAGTACATAATGGCTATTGATAAATTGCTCGTCTGAAAGATTTTTCACGCGCAGATACGCATTTACTGCATCATCCGGTTCGATATTCAACATATTCTGAATAGCTCTGCCCTTTGAGTTCTTACTTCCTTCCGGGATCTGATATACCTTTAACCAATAACATCTTCCTTTCTGAGTGAAGAACAGCATGGTGTTGTGCATAGTAGCCGGATAGATGTGCTCTATGAAGTCTTCATCTCTTGTATCGGTACCTTTCGATCCTACTCCACCTCTGTTCTGTGACTTAAATTCGGCCAATGGGGTTCGTTTGATATATCCCATGTGAGAAATGGTGATGATCATTTCATCGTCCGCGTAGAAATCTTCCGGATTGAATTCTTCCGATGAATAGACGATTTCCGAACGACGTTCGTCTCCGTATTTCGCCTTTACCTCCAGTAATTCATCCCTGATGACCTGACGACAGGTATCTTCATTGGTCAGGATCTCTTCGTATCCGGCAATCTGCTTCATGATATCGTCATATTCGGCATGCAGCTGATCCTGCATCAGGCCGGTGAGCTGACGAAGACGCATTTCTACAATGGCTCTTGCCTGTATGTCTGTCAGTTTGAATTGTTCTATCAGGTTGGTGATAGCCTCATTCGGTGTTTTAGCCGCACGGATGATGCGTATTACCTCATCGATATTGTCTGAGGCTATGATCAGACCTTCCAGGATATGTGCGCGTTCTTTGGCTTTACGCAGGTCGTATTGAGTTCTGCGGATCACCACATCGTGACGGTGCTGTATAAAATGTGAGATCAGATCACGTAAATTCAGGATTTTCGGACGTCCGTTGATCAGTGCCACATTATTTACTCCGAAAGAGGTCTGCAAAGCTGTCATTTTATACAACTTGTTCAGGACCACACTGGCATTGGCATCTCTTTTTATATCAATTACAATGCGCATTCCTTCGCGGTCCGACTCATCATTGGCGTTGGAGATACCTTCGAGTCTTTTTTCGTTGACCAGATCGGCGATAGATTTGATCAGTTCCGCTTTGTTGACATTGTATGGAATTTCAGTAACAACGATCTTATCGTGGTGTTGTCCCGTTTCAATTTCGGCTTTCGCGCGCATGATCACCCGTCCACGTCCGGTGAGGTAAGATTCGCGTACACCGCTCATGCCATAAATATATCCTCCGGTCGGGAAATCAGGAGCTTTTACATACTCCATCAATTCTTCTATGGTGATCTCCGGATTGTTCAGATAGGCTTCGCAAGCCTCGATCACTTCTGTCAGATTATGAGGAGGCATATTGGTTGCCATACCCACGGCAATACCGGATGTTCCGTTCACCAGCAGGTTCGGGATACGCGTAGGCATTACTTTAGGCTCTGTCAGCGTATTGTCAAAGTTAGGAGTGAAATCAACAGTCTCTTTATAAAGATCCTGCATCATTTCTTCTCCCAGTCTGTTCAGACGAGCTTCGGTATAACGCATGGCTGCCGGACTGTCGCCGTCAACAGAACCAAAGTTACCCTGGCCATCGACCAGAGGATAGCGCATGGCCCACTCCTGTGCCATACGTACCATAGCGAAATATACGGAGGAGTCTCCGTGGGGATGATATTTACCCAGAACTTCCCCTACGATTCTGGCTGATTTTTTATAAGGTTTGTCAGAAGTATTGCCCAGTTCCATCATTCCGTACAAGATTCTACGGTGAACAGGCTTGAAACCATCTCTAACATCAGGAAGAGCACGTGAAACGATAACCGACATGGAATAGTCGATATAAGATGATTTCATCTCCTCCTCAATGTTGATCTTTATAATTCTGTCTTGTTCAAGCATTTAATAAGAATATTAATTATACATTTATGGTTCAACAAAAACCATGCTAAATTACTAC
>JAJBTC010000075.1 GCA_020861095.1 Bacteroides sp. | reverse complement strand
TTGTCCGTAGTTTTTCTTTTGACAGTATAAATAAGTATATAAAAATTGTATAGTATATATGTTTTTTTTATAATAAATTTATATATTTGTGAACAACATAAAATTTTATCTCTTTACTTTCCTGGAATTTTTCTTATTTGTTTTATTCAAAATTATATCTGATGAAAAAGTTAAAAACAATTTCCGTGTTACTCGTGAGTTTTTTATTGTGTGCCTGTTTTTGAAGAGACTGCCTCTCTTTCTGTGTTGCATCCGGAAAATACGGATCCGGCCATCTCCCGGGCAGTATCTCCCGATGCGATTGTGGAGTTAAATTCAACTTTTGTTCTCGCAGGGAGCATTGCTACAGCAGAGTTAGAGGAAATCCTGCTCAACGGGGGAGAGCAGGGAGAGATATTAAGCGTGGCGCTGGATGCCTATCAAACCTATTTTGTGCCATTGATCAAACAATATACGTTGATCAATAATTATTTAGACGATGAAGAGGATTATCAGATCACCGTCAGAATACCGGAGATCGATCCTTCTACATGGACCATTGAATTTGACGATATCGTTTATCCTTATTTGGCTTATACCGGAGAAACGTTTCCGATCGTCATAGATGTGATCGAACGTTTTGTCAGTGTCACAATTGATCTGAGTGCCCAGTCAGACGGTCCGTTAAGTTTTGATATACCGGTTGTTTTCACTGAGCCGGATCAGGAAGTTTTGTTAGGAGATCCCGGTATCTCGGATGAAGATGCACTCTACGAGTTATCGTATTTCTTTGAAAGTATCGGATTGGATGATATTCTTTCCTTCCCGCAAACCTATGAAGTAGACCTTACCGACCAGGGAGTTCCGGGAGGTAGTTTCCGGGTAGTTGCCGTAGGAAGCGAGATAGCCGCATGGGGAGCAGTAGCTAACGGCATACCATCGGGCAGTGAAGTGATTGCTACTATTCCGGTGCTCTCGGACAAAGTGAACGTGAATTTCAATATAAGCACTTCCTATTAACTTTTATCCGGGAATTCCGGAATCTTTCCTGTCGGACCTGATCCGCGGGAGAGATTTTCGGAAAGGTGTTTCCCTACCGTACCCTACAAAAAGAGGTTGTCCTTAGGACAACCTCTTTTTATTTCACAGACGGTAAGACGTTATTACTTTTTACTGCGGTCTCCGTAACGGTTCCTGAACTTATCTATACGACCGGCTGTATCTACCAGTGTGGATTTACCGGTGTAGAAGGGGTGAGACGTATTGGAAATTTCCACCTTTACCAGCGGGTACGTCTCTCCTTCAAATTCGATGGTCTCTCTGGTGTTTACCGTGGAACGTGACAGGAACATATCACCGTTGGACATATCTTTGAATACTACAGGGCGATATGATTCGGGATGAATACCTTTTTTCATGTCAATATCTGTTTTTAAATGATTATTTCGTTTACTATTTCGGTAACAAATAGTGTGTAATGGTTATTTTCAGGCTGCAAAGATAATGTATTTATCTGAATTAGAAAAAAGTTGCCCGAAAAAATAGCGGTCTCGTTTTTTTTTAGGATTTTTGCATAAACACATTTAAAACTTATCAAGCAAATGAAGAAACAGTGGTTTTTGATAGTGGCGTTGTTCCTGTTTGTCATGCCGTTGACACAGGCACAGGAAACCCGTCCCGAACTGTATAGTGTAGCGTTTTATAACCTGGAGAATCTGTTTGATACCATCCACGACGAGGGTAAGAACGATTATGATTTCCTGCCGGAAGGTTCCATGAAGTGGACTGCCGAGAAGTATGAAGCCAAGTTGAAAAATATGGCTCAGGTGCTGAGCGAGCTCTCCCGCGATAAAACCCCGCAAGGGCCCGCGGTGATCGGGGTGGCCGAGATTGAGAACCTGCGTGTGTTGCAGGATCTGGTGAAGGAGCCGGCTATTGCCGATGAGCGATACGGCATTGTGCATTACGAAGGTCCCGATCGCCGGGGGATAGACTGCGCGTTGCTGTTCAATCCCCGCCAGTTTACCGTCTACTCCAGTAGGCTGGTGTTGTCCGAGCCTTTCCAGGGAGATACGGTGCACCTGACCCGCGGATTCCTGGTAGTCAATGGCAATCTGGCAGGAGACAGGGTGTGCTTCATTGTAAACCACTGGCCCTCGCGCGGCGCGGAAGCTCCTGTGCGTATCCATGCGGGCAACCAGGTACGGGCTCTTACAGACTCGCTGTTGCGGATGGACAAGGACCTCAAGATCATTATTATGGGAGATATGAACGACGACCCGATGGACGAGAGCATGGCAGTGGCCCTGGGAGCAAAGAAACATATCAGAGAGGTGAAGAAGCGCGGAGATCTCTACAACCCGTTTTGGGAGATCCTGGAAGACAAAGGTGTGGGTACCCTGCTCTACCGGGGCAAGTGGAACCTGTTTGACCAGATCGTCGTATCCCGTTCGCTCTTCAAGTCCAGACAGGGAGAACTGGTATATGACCATGCAGAGGTCTTTCTCCGGGACTACCTGATACAGCAGGACGGGAGATACAAAGGATCGCCGCTGCGTACCCACGGCGGAAAGGAGTGGCTCAACGGATACAGCGATCATTTGCCTACGATCTTGTATCTGAGAAGAAAATGAAGAGATTTACGATGTACGGATTTACGATGTACGATTGAAGTTATGAATGGATAAATAAGCAGTGGTTGGGGAGATGGGAAGGGGTGTATATATGGAAGTCCTATATACTTCTGCTCAACTCCTTCACACATCGTTTTGTCCGGTGGATTCACACATCGTTTTATCTGGCACATGTTGTTGGTCAATGGTTTAAAAATCTTTATATATTAAAACTTCTGGTACACACCATTCTTGTGGGACGCAATCGATCGGGATCTTTTCATCCCTGTGCTTCCGCAAGGGCTATGTATATCTCGCTGAGATACCATTGTTTCAAACAGAGCATTGTCGGATGGATGGTTATATCAGGCGTTGGTACGCAACTACGCGGCTGGGAGATCTCACCACTTGTTGCGAAGTACTATCCATCGTAAATCGTAAATCAGTAAATCGTACATCCCTTTGGATTGTTTCTTCGGCGGCGCAAAGAAATCAACAATAATTCTAATAATGCATAAACCAGGCCGGAAAGAAAAAACCCCGTTCCCGATCTGGTTGTTACCCCATGAGACAACGCAGACGAGTTCAGGCTGTAGAAGCTGATTGACAGGTAGAGATTGCAATATATGTTATATTGTAATTAAATATTGCCCCGCGGTGTACATTTGTTGCCGGCAGGGGTATATTTCCTGCGGTCAGCTTCTGCTTTTTTGAACGAATTTGATTACTTTTGCGTAGAATTTTTTGATTCACTAACAATAAACTTTTAAACGAAATGATTAATTACAAAGATTTAGGCCTTGTCAACACCAGAGAGATGTTTGCAAAGGCTATCAAAGGCGGATATGCTATCCCTGCGTTCAACTTCAACAATATGGAACAGTTGCAGGCTATTGTACAGGCCGCTGTGGAAACTAAATCTCCGGTGATCCTGCAGGTGTCTAAAGGCGCGCGTAACTATGCCAACCAGACCTTGCTTCGTTATATGGCAGAAGGTGCCGTAGAATATGCAAAAGAATTGGGTTGCAAACAACCTCAGATCGTTCTTCACCTGGACCACGGTGATTCGTTTGAGACCTGTAAGTCTTGTATCGATATGGGATTCTCTTCTGTAATGATCGACGGTTCGCACCTTCCTTACGATGAGAATGTAGCGTTGACCAAAAAAGTGGTAGAATATGCTCACCAGTTTGATGTGACCGTAGAGGGTGAATTGGGTATCCTTGCCGGTGTCGAAGACGATGTGGTTGCCGAACATCATACTTATACCAAACCCGAAGAAGTGGTAGACTTCGTGACCAAGACCGGATGCGACAGTCTCGCTATCTCTATTGGTACTTCTCACGGTGCCAATAAATTCAAACCCGAACAGTGTACCCGCAATGCGGAAGGTGTATTGGTGCCTCCACCATTGGCATTTGACGTACTGGAAGGTGTAGAAAAAGAACTTCCCGGATTCCCTATCGTACTGCACGGTGCTTCTTCCGTACCTCAGGAAGAAGTGGAGACCATCAATAAATACGGCGGTGCTCTGAAAGACGCCATCGGTATTCCCGAAGAAGAATTGCGCAAAGCTGCTCAATCTGCGGTTTGTAAGATCAACATCGACTCAGACAGCCGTCTGGCTATGACTGCTGCCATCCGCAAAGTATTTGCGGAAAGCCCCGCGGAGTTCGACCCACGTAAATACCTGGGCCCGGCTCGTGACAACATGAAGAAACTCTACAAGCATAAGATTGAAAAAGTATTGGGCTCAGCCGGCAAGAACGAAAACTGCTGATCTGCTCCCCGATATAGAGTATATGTATAAAAACAGGGTGTTCCCACGGAGGGAGCACCCTGTTTTTATATGCAGAGACCGGATGATCTTGTTCCGGACTTACTGACGAACAGAACGAAAGAATATCTAAAGTACAGAGAGTCTTTTGAAGGTGCGATTTTATAAGAGTCTTATAGTCCGGCAGTAAGCATAACGGTACGTCGGCCTATCACAGTATCTTTCAGAAGGGGCTCCTGTATATATACATGTATACCTCGTTGATCTTAATTGGTAAATGTAACCTGGATCATACCAACTACCAGGTCGTCAATCCCGACGTTGTACGTAAGTACCAGTGAACCTTCTACCTGGAACGCATTGGGAACAAATACCCGAAGCGAATTGAAGTCCTCTGTGGTAAGGCGGGTGGCATATCCCTCATTGTCAAAGGAGGTAAATTGCAGTCCGGTGGGGTTATACGCATCTATCACATACAGGGTCTGACCGCCTACAAAAGGAATGGTATAGTCATACATTAAGTCCGGATTTTCTCCTTCATCAATATCACCTTCCGCAACAACCAGTTTTCCGTTGATTACAATAGTAGCGGTTCCCATAGATACAAGCTGTCCAATAGTACCGTCTCCGGTAGGACCGACATTCAAGGTTCCGCTGATCATCTGGAGAAAACCTAAGGAAAGGGTTCCGTTGAGCATAAAACCGCAATTTTGACCCATAGTGATGAAACCATTAAAAAGAGAGAGCGCCTCCTTCAAAAATATATAAATTTGAATTGTTCCTGAAGGCAAAGGTGAGGGCATCGGAAGAAGTGATCGAACCAAAGTTAACGATATAGAGATCAATTCCTGATCCGACTTCCAGGTTGTTGGCCGGGGTCCAGCTCGACAGTACAAAAATAGATACCCGTTCGTCATCGTCTGCACCGTTATATTCGGGAATTCCTCCGGTATATCCCCTCAGCACTACATACGTCTCTCCGGCCTCGAGCCTGTCGACTGTCGAAAGGTCTATGGCATCGTCCGGTATTTCGTAATAATCTACCCGGGTAGAGATGGGCAGGGAAGGTTGTTCTTCACTCTGGAAAGTTTCTGTTTCCTGGCAACTACTCAATGTAAATACTGTGGCTACTCCTGCCAACAGGATCGTCTGTAAAAAATTTGTTTTCATCACTTACGCGTTTTTTGTTAAAAATTATGTTAATAATATTGTGGTTGGCTATTCTGCAAATATAGAAAAAAAGAGACGATGTG
>JAJBTC010000136.1:11894-37777 GCA_020861095.1 Bacteroides sp. | reverse complement strand
ATTTTATATACATATTCTCAAAAGGACTTCTTCTAAAGTGGACTTTTTACTACATTTATACTCGAAATAAACGGTTCATATGAAAATTAAATTTTAATAACTACTATTTTATCAAATCACCCCTTTGCACCATGCTGCTCATAATAAATAAAACCATGTATTACTCCAAACTTTACACACATGAAAGAAACACAGGAAATGCTTGATTGTGAAGCAAAATTCAATTCGGAAGTTTATGAAATTGTAGCTGCTACAGGAGAAATCCATTGGACCAGCGTAGCAATAAATGAAACCCTCTCTATTTTAACGATGGACATTCTCAACTCGAAAAGAACGGATGAGCACAGATCGCGCTTCCACAGAACAGCATTGTATCATGTCGGAGATGCAAAAAAACTGGAAGAATTACAAAAAGAGATGCTTCCCCTTTCCATATACCGCCTGAAAGTGCGGGACAATGGAAGTTCGTTTTTACTGATCGACATGGTAGAAAAGAATGTTCAAGATGAAGATATGAATGAATCTCTACGTATAATAGAAAGAATAAATACCATTCAGGATCCAACATTTGGAGATCTGGTACTCACGAACATGAATGAAGTTTATCAAACGAAGATAGACTGGATGGGTAGATCCGTCTACCTCTATCTGAACTGGGAGTTTAAAGATACGGATACAGAATTAGAAGATTTACTGGAAACGGCTCATCAGATCTATGCCAACAAGCAATCGTGGGATGAACGTATCCGAAAATTTGTTGCCGAATACCTGCAACAGAAGAGTTATGACGACTGGCCTATAAAAAAGGAAGAAAATGAAGCAGAGAAAGAACAAACGGTAAAGACTTTTATAAAATATCTTCTGCCCGAAACCCTCCTTATCTACAAAGGTGGACGATTTGAGATCTGGTTCCAGAGAAACTGGCTGACCGGAGGAAGTTTAAGTTTGAAAGCCACTCTGCAAGACGGACCTTTACTCATAGATATGGAAAAGGAGGAAGATGATATATATATGTAACCGGATCAGAAAAAGTTCCGCAGCCCTATCACATCTCGGATATACATATTCTTTCCCGTTTTCTTTCTGACTATGGACTTATAATAAGAAAATGGACAAAAATCAGATCAGGAGAATGCTCTTCATTTTATTCAAAGAATTACCTCTGACCTGATCTTTATCACGTCTCCCTG
This sequence comes from Bacteroides sp., assembly GCA_020861095.1. GTDB lineage: Bacteria > Bacteroidota > Bacteroidia > Bacteroidales > Bacteroidaceae > Bacteroides. The sequence continues at coordinate 36,587 of JAJBTC010000136.1, read as the reverse complement.
AAAGAGATTTTTTATCTTTGTATTTCTAACAAAAGGGCGGGCCCGGTGGTTGCGAAAACCTATGGGCCCACCCTTCTTTCATTATCCTGTCGTCTTATCCTGTACCACTTATCCAACCTCTTTCAGGCCAGCACCTTTTCCTATGGAAAACACATACATATCAGTTAATAAATGAAGGCTTTGTTTTTTTATTCTTTTGCTATTGCTGTTTGAAACCGTATCCGTTGGTGATACCTGAGTTCAGAAGCGTCTGATAGGTATTACACAACAAGTGGATCGGCGGATTCTTTGCCGCGTAGTCTTCATCGGTATATCCGGCATTTGGTCGCATACGAATCTTCATAATGGAGCATATCAATGGCCCACGGGGTCATTTCGTATCCGTCTGCTTCGAGGGCCAGGGCTTCGGGACTGCCCGGTTCGATGTATCTGAACAGTCCTTTGATGGCCACGTTGGTCCTGTTCTCATTCATATACGCCGGAACAAGGAAACAGAAAGAGGGGTCTTATCCCGTCAGATGAAAACCATTGTCTCAGGCAACGGGTATCCAGACACTTCCTGGTACCGGCACTGGCAACCGGGCAACAGCACTCTGCTTTTCCGGCATAGACCTGTATCCGATCCGGGAAAAGATAAATGACCGGAAAAGCAGACAGAACAGGGAATAAGAAGGAGACATCGCGTATGTCACAGTTTTTGACATACCGGGTGGGTCTAGTTTTATTTCTAAAAAAAGTTCGCAACAGAGATGGGTAAAATGGTAACCCATCCACCCGGAATTGGTTACCATTTTTTTCCGTTTGGTTACCGGAACTAGTCTGTTTTTCAGATCCGGTTTTTCACTGGAAAGTTACGGAGATATCAGGTATACAACATATTATTTACAACCACAAAAGAGTCTCTCAGGTAGAGGCATCTCTTTCCGGGTAAGGTCACGTCCCCTGTCAGATAAACAGATTGATAGCTGACTTTTCTGCCTGTTCCAGGTAGGTAGCTACACCACCGGTCTCCACACCTTCCATCAGTTCCTCTTCACGGATACCCATCACATCCATACTCATGGTACAGGCAATCATCCGCACACCGTTTTCTTTTGCCTGTCCGATAAGGGTTTCCAGGCTATACACATTCTTTCGCTTCATTACCCTGCGCATAAACCATGCACCTATCCCTGCCAGATGAAGTCGCGACAAGCCCAGCTTGCCGCTATGTGACGGAAGCATCCATCCGAACATACGGCTCAGAAAGTCTTTCCTGACCGCTACTTTCTCCCGCCGTTTGAGTATGGTAAGTCCCCAGAAGGTAAAAAAGAGACTCACTTTTTTCCCGGCGGCCGCCGCACCATTGGCCAGGATAAAAGCAGCTATGGCTTTGTCCAGATCATTGCTGAACACAATGATAGTCTGTCCGTACCCGCCTCCTTTTCCGGATACACAGGTGGCTGTATGTAAGTGGGTATCCGAAGGTTTGCCAATCACCGCCTCTGTTACTCCTCTGTTCTGAGAGACCTCTATCAGCTCCGCCTTCATCATCTGGCACCAGGCGGAAATGTCCCGGGAAAATCCGGGATCGGTTGTCCGGATCCGGAGTCGCTGCCCCGCGGCAAGCACCTGATACTGTTTGTTCAGTTCCACTACCGGACCGGGACATTGCAACCCGCAGGCATCTACTTCTATAGCTACAGGCTCATGGCTTCTCTCCTCCTGTTGCTGACCTTGCGGAACCGAAGGAACCACCGGATCTTCCGCCGGTGGTTCCTGGATCATGCTCCAGGTACGATACCCTCCGGAAAGATTATAGATATTCTCAAAACCATGCTGCGCCAGTATACGGTAGGCAATATATCCGCGCAACCCCACTGCGCAGGTCAGAAGGATACGTTTGTCCCGGGGAAGCTCCCCGATCCGGTCGCGCAACTCATCCAGAGGGATCTGTATGGCATTCGGCAAAAGCCCCATGGCGCACTCTTCGGAGGTACGCACATCTACAATCAGCGTATCGGTATCCTCCGGATCAATGTCTCTCCAGTGCAGGATCTTTACTTTGCCCGACAAGACATTATCGGCTACATATCCTGCCATATTTACCGGATCTTTGGCAGACGAGTACGGCGGTGCGTAGGCGTGTTCGATCTCCATCAGATCGTAGATAGTACCTTTGTTATGAACCACCTGTGCCATCAGGTCCATTCGTTTGTCTACCCCGTCGTATCCTACGATCTGCGCACCCAACAACCGTCCGTTGTCGGGAGAGAACAGGATCTTCACAGACAGGTCCCATGCGTCGGGATAGTATCCCGCATGGGACTTCCCATGTATGAATGAAGACAGATAGGGAATACCCGCCTGTTTCAATTGTTTGGCATTCACGCCTGTGGTTGCCACGGTCAGGTCAAATACCTTCGCAATGGATGTACCGATGGTTCCTTTATACTCCTCGTGATTCCCCATTACCAGGTTATTAGCCACGATACGGCCCTGTTTGTTGGCCGGTCCGGCCAGGGGGATCCGTGCCGGAAGGCCTGTGACCTTGTTGATCACATCCACGGCATCACCCAAGGCATATACATCGGGATCGGAGGTCTGCATATAGCTATTTACCGCAATACCTCCTGCCTTTCCCAATGCCAGGCCAGCCTCCTGTGCAAGCTGTACCTCGGGACGCACCCCGATACTCAGCAATACCAGATCTGCCTCGAGCTGTTTCCCGCTCTCCAGGTAAACGGTGAGTCCCTCTTCTCCCTCTTCAAAAGAGCTCACTCCGTCTTCAAGTATCAGACCTACCCCGTTGGAAAGAAGGTGTTGCCGCACGATGGCCGACATAGAGTAGTCCAGCGGGGCCATCACTTGGTTGCCTTTCTCCACTACCGTGACCTGCATGTCGGCCTTCCGGAAATTCTCGGCCATCTCCAGGCCGATGAATCCCCCACCGATCACTACCGCCCGGCGGGCGTTTTCCCGCGTCACCGCCGTTTTCAACCGATCTGTATCGGGAATGTGGCGCAATGTAAAGATCCGTTTGCTATCTACACCGGGAATAGGAGGACGCAGCGGTTCTGCCCCGGGAGAAAGCACCAGTTTATCGTACGATTCGGTATATTCTTCTCCACTGTCTACCCTTCTCACGCTTACGATCCGGGAAGCCAGGTCTATCCTTGTCACTTCCTGCCCGGTGCGTACGTCTATCCGGAAACGCCTGCGAAAACCCTCCGGGGTCTGAAGGAACAGCGCTTCCCGCTGACGAATGGTATTTCCTATGTAATAAGGCAAGCCACAATTGGCATACGAAACATATTCTCCCCTTTCGAAAAGAATGATCTCCGCGGCTTCATCGAGCCTCCTCAACCGGGCAGCTACTGTAGCTCCTCCGGCCACTCCACCTATGATCAGGTACTTCATTGTTGTATTTTTTAGTATGAATAGTTGCTAATGGAAAATATATAACTAAAAAAACAGATCACTCTGTTTGTATACAGGCTGCCAGCCGGGCATACAGTTCCCGGATGTGCAAGTCGCTTGCCTGCATCCGGGAGATCTTCTCTTCCCCCTGCGACGTAAGGGAAAACAGCATCTGCCGCTTGTCTTCTGTGCTGATGGTACGATAGATATAGCCTTTACTCTCTACCGAAGTGATCACTTTGGAGACGCGTGAATTGGACAATCCGACAAACTCACAGATGGCGCCGGCAGTTTTCATCTCCCCGTCTTTCATGCAACAAAGCACCATGGCTTCATTGATCGTGATCCGGTGAGTCTCCATAAATTCTTTTTCGAACTGATACAAGGCTTTATATATATCTTTCAGGTTGCATATCGGTTCCATACTTTCTTTCTTTTATCGGTATTCCGGTACAAAGATAATTCTATTTTTGAATCAGAATAGTTTCTACTGGAAAATAATTTCATCCCAGTTGTCCGGGCATATCTTTTGTAAAAGTATTCCGGGAGTTTATATAGGTTGGCAGAGCGACCAGCCACTGAAAAGGAGGTGTGTGATGACCATTGCTATAGTGATCCATACCGCATAGGTAGCACCGTTGTACCGGGTAAAGAACCGATCCGAAGCCGCACGATATAAAAATTCCCGGATAGATGGTACTATCTGGTTGTCCGGGTTCATTTTGTCAGAAGAAAACCAGAGTAGAAGTCTTTATATAGAAAAAGCTGTGGGAACCTTCTGGTTCCCACAGCTTTTTCCATGTATGGTATTTCCAGGTTTAAAAAGGATTCCCGGCATAATCGGTCTTTCTGAGAAAAAGATTGTCCTGAGGAACATACGTTTCTGTCCATCCCATACCACCGGAACTGAAAATAACACGGACATTGACTGTCTGCTCAAATTTATGCCTGCTCAATGGGACGTACATCGTGAAGATGCAAATAGGGAGACGCAAATATGCGTCTCTACAAGTGGATGATAACTTGTCTTTCCAATCGTACATCGTAAATCCGTCAATCGTAAATCCCTTCATTTTTCCTTGTTTTTCCGGGAACGCAGGTATTCGGAGGGCGACATATGGAACTCTTCCCGAAAATATCTGGCAAAGATCTTCGGTGAATTGAACCCTACTTCGTAAGCTACCTCGGAAACATTCTTCTGGCTCTTCTGCAACAATTGCACCGCGCGTTTCAGGCGCATGGTCCGGATAAACTCGATCGGTGTTTTCCCGGTAATGGAAAGCAACTTTTTATACAGATGTCCCCGGCTCATACCTATACATGCACTTAACTCCTCTACCGAGAATTCCGGATTCCCGATGTTCTCTTCCACGATCTGCAACGCCTTCCCGATCAGTTTCTCATCCAGAGAGCTAATCGTGATCTCGCTGGGTTTCACCTCTATGGTCTGCCGGAATTTTTCATGATTCCTTCGGTTCCATTCCAGGAACTTCTCTATGCGTAGCTGAAGAATGTGAAGGTTAAAGGGTTTAGTGATGTAATCATCCGCTCCTTCCCGCAAACCTTTTAGCCTGTGCTCGTCTGTAGTACGGGCCGTCAGCAGGATAAAGGGTATGTGCGACAAACGGATATCCCCCTTCACCCGGGCACACAGTTCCATCCCGTCCATGACCGGCATCATCACATCACAGACAATGACATCCACCGCTTCTTTGCGCAAAATGGCCAGTCCCTGTTTGCCATCCGCCGCTTGCAGGATACGGTAACTGGCTTTCAGGCTATCCGACAGGAACTCCCGGAAATCGTCATTGTCTTCCACCACCAGCAAGGTTGGAAGTTCCGAAGGAGTGACAGAGAGGTCTTCTGCAGCCCTGTCTTCCCGCGGAAGACAAGGATCCGGCACCTGCTCTGTTCCGGGGGATATTCCTTCCGCCGGACGCACAGGTATGGAATAGGTAAAGACCGTACCACAGGGAGTATGGTCGGACACGGTGACTTCTCCTCCGTGCAACTTCACAAACTCATGCACAATATGCAGGCCGATGCCACTGCCAAAATTCAGTCTGGGCTGGGCAACCTGATAAAAACGATCGAACACAAACGGTTTGTCCGCATCGGGGATCCCGATGCCTGTATCGCATACCGAGACTGTTACCTGCCGGTCGGCTCCCGGCTCCACGGACTTTTCTTCCAGGACCACTTCTACCGAACCACCTTCCGGAGTATATTTGAAGGCGTTGGAAAGCAGATTCATCAGGATCTTACGTATCTTATCCCTGTCAAATCCCATTTCCAACTGTTCGGACAGGGTACGGACCGCAATACAGATATCTTTCCGTTCGGCAAACACAAAGAACGACTCACATACCTCCCGCACAAAAGCCACATAATCGCCGTGCGACAGGTTGAGAGTTTCGCGCTGCACATCTAATTTGCGAAAATCGAGCAACTGATTCACCAGATGGAGCAGCTGTACCGCGTTGCGATGGACCGTAGACAACTTGGCAGCAAATTCCGTATGACGGTATTCTTCCAGCAACTTCTCCACCGGAGTGATCACCAGGGACAACGGCGTGCGGAAATCGTGACTGATGTTGGTAAAGAACCGCAGTTTCATCTCATCCATCGTATGCTGCCGCTCGGCCTCCATCTCAATGCGCTGCACGCGGAGTTTCTCCGCGTTCTTTCGTCGCATCTGACGGATCAGCAACCACACCAGCCCTATACTCAGAAGAACATAACACAGATACGCATACGCCGAACGCCACCACGGAGGATGGATCACGATCTGCAATGCTTCCGGCTCATCGTTCCAGAATCCGTCGCTGTTGGCAGCCTTCACCTCCAACAGATACTTTCCCGGAGAAAGGTTGGTGAAGGTCAGCCGACTTTCCGAAGTATAGATCCAGTCAGAATTGAGTCCTTCTATCCGATAGGCATACTGCGTCTTGGAAGGCTGCGCATAATCCAGGGCGGAATATTCGATGAAAAAGATCCGGTCTGCATAGTTCAGGTCCAGCCGTCTTACCTCATTGAGGCTACGCTCCAGAACCTTCCGGCCCCCGTAGAGGGAGTTCACCTCTATCTGCTGATTGCCGATCCGCAATCCGGTAAAGACAACCCGGGGAGAGTAGTTGTTATACACCATCCGGGAAGGAGTGATCACGTGATAGCCTCCCGATCCGCCCACAATGATCTGGCCGTTGCTGCGTTTGTAGATCGAACGTCCGTCAAAATTACCCAGCAACCCGTCCGCATTGTCGTAATTATACGCTGTCCACTCAAAATTCTTATGCACCGGATCGGTCTGTATGATCAGATGAGTGAGCCCCGAACTGGTAAGTATCCACATATTTTTGTGTTCATCCTCCACAATGCCGCGGACTATATTGTCCTGCAAACCATGATCCCGTTCGAGGTAATACATACTATCGGTGTGTTCGTTATACACACTCAACCCCTGATTGCCACCCACCCAGAGCAACCCCCGGCTGTCTGCATACAGGCAATTGATAAAAAGATCGGAAAAAAATTGTGTGCCTTTGCGGTTCCCGTGTCTTTTTTCATACCGACGGGTCTGCGTGTCTACCACATCCACCCCGTACGCCGTACCCACATAGAGGGTCTGCCCGTTGCAATGCAGATCGGTGATACAGTCCTCTTCTATGTTCCGGTCGAAGGGTTCGAACCTTTTTTCTGCGCGTCATAGACATGCAGTCCACGGTGCAACGTACCTGCCCAGATATTTCCCTGCGGATCTTCCTGCAACGCCCAGATATTATTATCGGTGAGTGTACCGCCGGCCTGATCGAAATGGGTAAACCGATCCTTTTCCCGGAGCGTGATCCCGTCTAAGAAAGTCCCGATCCAGAGCCGGTCGGAAGAGTCGTGCAGCAGGGTGACGATCACATCCCCGGACAGGGCGGAGGCGGAGGACCCTTTACGGTAACGACGTACGTTCTGCGTAGAAGGATCTACCTGCAACACCCCGTTGCCATCGGTTCCCAGCCAGAGCGCTCCGCTCTGGTCTTCACTGATGGTATTGATATCAAACTTATACGCCCTGTCGTTGGCATCGGTCAGGTAATAAACGGGAAATTTCTGAAAGATCTCGCTGTAATAAGAGATCCCTTTTTTAAAACTCCCCAGCCAGATGATCCCTTCATCGTCCCGGTATATGGAAACAATGCTGTTGCTACACACAGACGTAGGTATATCGGGATGATGACCTACATGGATGGTCTTTTCCGGATCACGCAGATAGATATGGATCCCGCCGTGATCCGTTGCGATCCAGACATTCCCATGGAGGTCTTCTGCCAGCCCGCGGATCAGATCGTGGCTCAGGGTATACACGGGAGATTGCCTGCTGAAATGGTACCATTTCCTATCCGCGCTGCTCCAACGCCACAGGCCCTGTGCCGAAGTAGAATAGATCCAGATATCTTCACGGGTATCCACGAAAAGCGAAAGAGACTCACCGGAAAAAGCAGCACGCTCCTGCAGATCGTTATTGCGGTAGATCACCTCCCCTGTAGAGATCTGCAGAATTTCCAGAAGCCCCGAACGGTGCAACAGGTAATAATAATCTCCCTGATTGGTAACAGCAGTGATCTCACCGGGAGTGATCCCGCTATCGCTCCCTTCCTGGCGGAACATACGCAAAGTACCTTCATCAAAACGATAATAATAGAAGCTTGCACCGTCGTACACCCAGAGATCTTTCCGGGTATCCAGATGGATAAAACGAACCTCTCCCGATAACACAATCCCCAATTGCTGCAACTGGTCACGGTAGTCACGGATAAAGCTGTCTGTCTGCCGGTCGTATAAAATGTATCGCTCCTCCCGCAATTTCATCCAGAGATAACCCCTGGCATCCTCCTGGATCTGATAGATCGCATCCTGAAGCATGCTATGTTCTCCGGGCTCGCTGTAATAGTGCTTCATGCGGTAACCGTCGTACCGATTGAGGCCGGAATGTGTACCAAACCACATAAACCCCTCGCTGTCTTTGAAAATACAGTGGATCTGATTGTTGGAAAGCCCGTCCGCTACTCCCAGGTGCCTGAATTGCAGAGATTCCCGGGAACACAAAGGCAAAGATACAGTCAGTAACCATCCCAGGATATATAGGTATCGTCTCAACATGGCTGTGTATGGTATTAGTTCCCACAAAGATAAAACGAAGTTGTCAACAAATGAAACACAATAGAATAAATAAACAGGAACGAAGGGATCCGTACACATCAGATGACCACATCCGATAACATTCATACTGACTTTTTAAAACTTCACGCTTGCCTCTTGTCTTTTCTTCTTTTTCTGCTGAGATTCTCAGTTACAGGAGACAGGCAGCCTGTTTATTTCGGAGAAAAATCCGCTGATCCCTCACTGAAAAAGTCTTACCGCCCTGACGATATCTTTTTTACGTAAAACAACTTATTTTTTCAGGAAACAGAACGACAGACCAGACAACAGATCAAAAATACCCTGAGAACAGACCGGAAAAAAAGAATAAAATATTTACTTTTACTTACCTTCAACGTTTTCCACAAGCCTTATTACACAAAACTAAAAATTGACTGGACAAAATTGACAGGAACATAGCTGTTTTTAAATATACCGGAAACAAACCAACCGCACCAACCCGGATCATTCAAGTAATTTAGCTTCCGGCAGACATGAAGTACAACCTTACATTGATTTATTATGAAAAAGTTAGTAAAAGCCTTTTTAATGGTCCAGCTTCTTCTAAATACCTGGACGTTACAAGCACAAAACACAACCGTTACCGGAAAAGTGACCGACAGCGACGGCCTGGAAGTCATCGGAGCCAATGTGACTCTTAAAGGAGCAGCGGGGGTAGGTACCATCACCGATATGGACGGAATGTACCAGCTACAGATCGCAAACACAGCCAACGCTATATTGGTAGTAACCTATATAGGTATGCAGACACAGGAAGTAGCTGTTAGCAGCAGAGTACGGGTAGATATTACCCTGCAACACGATGCGGTACTGCTGGACGAGGTAGTAGCCATCGGATATGCCACAGCCAGACGGCGCGACCTGACCGGTTCGGTCTCTTCCGTACAGGGAGAAGAGATCGGTAAGATCCCTGTGACCAACGTGAGCCAGGCATTGGCCGGACGCATTCCCGGTGTGCAGGTGATCCAGTCTGAAGGTTCGCCCGATGCCGAAATATCTATCCGTGTACGTGGAGGTATGTCTATCACTCAGAGCAACGAGCCTCTTTACATTATTGACGGTTTCCAGAGTGAGAACGGACTGCAGGGACTGGATCCGGGTGACATTGCTTCTGTCGATGTATTGAAAGATGCCTCTTCTACCGCGATCTACGGATCGGCAGGTGCCAACGGAGTGATCCTTATTACGACCAGATCGGGTAAAGAAGGACGTGCTGCTGTGAGCTACGACATGTACTACGGTTTCAAAAAACTGACCAAACGCTTAGATGTACTTTCTACCCTTGAATTTGTACAACTGGAGTACGAACGCGCACAGACCGCGGGAGATCAGGAACGTACCAACTTCCTCAAATACTATGCGGATCCTTACGATGAAAAGAAAGGTAGCGCGGCAGATCAGATGTACAGTGCCTATGCTACACTGGCCGATGTATATGGCAACCGGGCAGGTATCAACTGGCAGGATGAGGTATTCGGCCGCACACCCACCTCACAGAATCACCGGGTAAGCATCAGCGGAGGAAACAGGTCTTCCAACTACAATGTATCCGTATCACACAGCGACGACGAAGGCATCATGCAGGGAAGCGGACTGGCCCGTACCAACATCCGTGCCAAATTCACTCAGGAAGTAAACAAACGCCTGCAATTTACCTTCCATGCCAACTATGTGCATGAAAAGACGGAAGGGATGGGCTCACTCAGCGAAACGGGTTATTTCAGCCGTATGCAGCATATCCTGCAATATCGTCCGATTCTTAGCAGAGACGGAGACGATAATGAATTGCTCACTTCACAGAAAGACCCGATCCGTGACGATGACAGTGGCAACCAGATGCAGAACCCATTGGTCTCTATCCGGGCGGAAGAGCGCAAAAAAGTAAATAAAAATATGCAGCTCAACGGAGAAGTCCGGTTCAAACTGATGGAAAACCTGATCTACCGCGGATCGGTAGGTCTGCGCAACCGTACGCAGAATGAAGATCTGTTCTATCACTCCGACAGCCGTCAGGCCATCAACAGCGGTGCACCTTATGGAAGTAAAAACATCTACACCTACGACGGATGGCAATACAACAACACATTGACTTATATGCCCCGATTGCCTGAAGGGCACACGCTTGACATCTTGCTGGGACAGGAAGATTATATGCTGGACAGCAAATCACTGAGAGTAACCAATACCAACTTCCCGGAAGACAACTTCGGTCTGGAAGATATTTCCCTGGGTACTACCCCGGCAGTGCCTACCAATACACACTATCGCTACCGCAAGATCTCTTTCTTCGGACGTGCCAATTACAACCTCCACAACAAGTATCTGGCTACGTTCACGCTACGTGCCGACGGTTCGAACCGTTTTGGTAAGAACAACAGATGGGGATACTTCCCGGCTGTTTCTGTTGCCTGGCGGGCTTCGGAAGAGGCGTTTATCAACAACCTGAATGTATTCTCTAACCTGAAAGTGCGGTTCGGATACGGTATGGCCGGAAACGACAATATCGGCAGCTACCGTTCCCTGGCCCTGATGAGCTCGGGCAATACCGTACTGGGCAATCAACTGGTAAACTACTATTCCAGCTATCAGCTGCCCAACCCCGACCTGAAATGGGAAACCAACCTGACGGCCAATTTAGGGATTGAAATGGGATTTTTCCATCAACGCCTCCAGACGACCATCGACCTGTACAACAACGAGACAAAGGACTTGTTACTGAACATGAAACTCCCCTCACAGTCGGGATACCAGACCACCATGCGGAACATCGGAAAGACCCGCAACCGGGGTATTGAGGTCCTGATTAATACGGAGAATATACGTACCAGAAACTTCACCTGGGACACCAGCTTTAACTTCTCGCACAACAGCAATAAAATAATCGCTCTGGCAGATACGGACTATTTCACCGAACGATCGGGATGGGCTACTGCCGCTGAGTTCAACGACGACGACTATATCATCGAAGTAGGTAAAGCCATGGGAAATATCTACGGATACAAACTGGATGGTGTAGGTATATACACCGTAGACGAATTCAACTGGAGTGACGAACACAACGGATATATCCTCAAAGGAGCTGAAGAGTATGACAAAGACATCCAGCCGGGAAGCTGGAAGTTCCGGGATACAGATGGTGTACCGGGCATCACCAGCGACGATAAGACTGTGATCGGAAATGCCCATCCGGACCTGATCGGAGGTATCCTGAACAATTTTGCCTGGAAAGGTTTCGATCTGTCTGTCGGATTCAACTTCCAGATCGGAGGAAATGTGTACAATGCCAATAAGATGTACTTTACAAAGATGAATAACAAACACCGCAATTCACTTTCGAACGCGGCCAAACGATTCACTTACATCGACGAGACCGGACGTAATGTATTCAGTGACCCTGCTAAACTGTCTGCCATAAATACCCATGCCACTTATGCCTCCATCGAAGGATCATCCAATCTGGCGCTGCATTCGGGATACATAGAAAAGGCATCGTTCCTGCGTCTGAACAACGTTACATTCGGATACACACTGCCCGGAGCACTGACACAGAAATTCTATGTGAACCACCTGCGGTTCTATGCGTCGGCATACAATCTGCTGACTATTACCGGATATTCCGGCTACGATCCGGAAGTGAACAGCAAGCCCAACGGCGGGCTGACTCCGGGAGTAGACTGGGGAGCTTACCCGCGTAGTTTATCTTTTGTATTCGGTGCGAACCTTACTTTTTAACCCACTCTAAACGAATGAAATCATGAAAACGATACCACTGAAAAATAGCTTCTGCCAAACGCTATGTGTAGTGCTGACAGGGCTGGCTTTTGCTTCCTGCTCGGATCTGCTGACGGAAGAGACCTATGGAAAGCACCATTCGGATACCTATTTTGAGAATACCGAGAAACTGGAGATGGCGGTAAACGGCGTGTATGCGATCTTCAACAAACAGGCCACCTACGGACAATACTGGATGGTGTATGATTGCGATACGGATATTTCACACATCAGCGGAGCAGGTACAGGACATGTGGCCCGCGACCTGGGCCACTACAATGCCTATACGGAACATTCCTGGCTACAGGAAACCTGGATAGCCTATTACGAAGGAATAGACCGGGCCAATACGATCTTAGCGAAGAAAGACGACGTAAAGATAGCGGACAGCGCGGATCAGAAACGGTTTGACCGGCTGATCGCACAGACCAAAACCCTGCGGGCCATGTGTTTCTTCGATCTGACCCTGCTGTGGGGAGATGTACCCATGAAACTTACCCCTTCCCAGGCAAGTGAAGATTTTATGCAGGGGCAGACCCCGCGTGACGAAGTATACGCACAGATCGTCACCGACCTGGAAGAGGCTATTCCGGATCTGCTCTGGCACGATGACCCCGGACAATACGCCGAGCGTATCTCCAAAGGTGCGGCCATGGGACTACTGGCCAGAGCGTACCTCTACAGAGGGGGATATTCGTTGCATAACAACAACGGTACAGGTATCATGAAACGCCCGGACAATTACCAGGAATATTACCAAAAGGCACAAACAGTACTGAACGAGCTCATCCACTCCGGCAAACACGGCCTGCTGGAGGGAGAGACGGTAGACGGGGAATTCCGCAGCGGATACGAAAAGACATTCCGTAACATGTGCGAAACGACTTACAACGCTTACGAGAATATCTGTGAACTCTCTTTTTTCACCCCTACGGGGCAGAACTACGGTTCTTTCATGGGCACCTACAACGGACCTGCGATCAACGATCAGTCTATTTACGGAAGGGCCAATTCATTTATCAAAACCCATTGTTTCTTCTACGATACGTTTGAGGAGAATGACCTGAGAAAAGAAGTGGCGGTAGCTACTTTTGAGATCAATGCAGCCAGCGAGATCAAACAGATCGACAGAGAAAAGAGTCAGAACTGGGCTCCCGGGAAATGGCGCCGCAACTGGCATACCGGAGCGGTGAAGGGCAACAACGACACAGACGTGAACTGGGTATTGCTGCGCTATCCGGATGTATTGCTGATGAGCGCGGAGGTAGAGAACGAACTGACCGGCGGCCCCAACGACACAGCCATTGAGAGAGTCAATCAGGTACGCCGCCGCGCATTCGGCAAACCCTATCTGACAAAAGATACCGAGGTAGATCTGAAACTCAGCGACTTCTCCGGAAAAGAGGATTTCTTCACCTTCCTGACAGAAGAGCGGGCACGTGAACTCTGCTTCGAAGGATTGCGCCGCCAGGATCTGATCCGCTGGAACCTGATTGAAACAGCCATCAGAAAGACGCACGAACAATTCCTGGGCTACTTCAATTCATCTAATGGAAATGCGTATACTTTCCGGGCAGGTGAATTCTTCACTCCGGGAAAACATGAATTATACCCTATTCCCGCACGTGAGATACGCGAAACAAAAGGTGCTCTGGTGCAGAATCCGGGATATACAAACGCAGAAGAATGAAGGGATTTACGATTTACTGATGTACGATTTACGATTGAAAAGTTATAAGTTTCAAGTAGTAAGTTATAACTTTTGGGATATGAGTTCTTTTTATCTTATTTATACATGCTACTCAGAACTTAAACAGGCAAACATACCAGACGCAAAGAGATTTACGATGTACCGATTTACGAACCAACGGTCGACGAAGTCAACCAACGGTCAGCAAAGGGATTTACGATGGGAAATACACATACCCTGACGTTATCATCCACCTGTAGAGACGCATATTTGCGTCTCCGCGGTACAAATCCCATATGGACTTGTTTTCAGGATGGAAAGCATGATCCATCGCCATGTACGTATATATGATCATGTACGTGTATATGATATACAATCTTATTGAATATGTATCCCGGTTTTATACCAGGAAGGTTTATGATCCGTTTGATAGAAATCCTGTGATCAGATGTAAGATCTGTCAGAAATACAGGTGCCGGACCTGCATTGCGAAGACGCAAATATGCGTCTCGTATGTTTGTATCTAACATATAATGTATAGAGATTTACAAAATGTAATTTCAATCGTACATCGTAAATCGTAAAATCGTAAATCACTTTGCGTCTCTACAGGTGTGGCTGATAACAGGAAAATGGTAAATCGTAACTCCATAAATCGTAAATCTCCTTGTCTTTTCCCTATATTTGGGTAACCCAACCAGAAGACACGTCATGAACAGAAAAACCATTTATGTTTGCCTGCCTTTTATAGTCTGGCTTCACTTTTCACCCGTTTCCGCTTTCACCCCGGAACCGATCTCTTTCCAGCACATCGGTCTCAGAGAAGGATTGTCGCAAAGTACAGTCTTCTCCATTGCCCAGGACAAACAGGGGTATATGTGGTTTGCTACCTACGATGGGGTGAACAAGTACGACGGATACGAATTCAAAGTCTACCAGCACGACAGCGACAACCCGTTGTCACTGGCCAACGACATTGCCCGGGTAGTACGCACAGGCAGTCGGGGCAGGGTATGGATCGGTACGCGTGACGGTCTCTCCCTGTACGATGCCGGGAAAGACCTGTTCCGCAATTACTTCTACGAAACACAGGAAAAGAAAACACCGGTCCATGACCTGACAGAGGTGGAAGAGAATACCCTATTGACTGCCACTCCGGAAGGTCTGTTCTTTTTCTGGACAGAGGAAAACCGATTTGTGGCGGACTCCTTGAGCCCTGCTTTCCACAGGCTCGACGCCACTACCCTCAGACGCGAAGGAGATCAGATCTACATCGGAACCTACGAAGGATTGTATCTCTATTCCATCGCGTCGGGCGAAGTGAATCCGGTGACACAGGCACTGGAACAGAAGCGCATACAATCGGTGCTCCGGCAGTCGCCCACCCGTCTGTGGGTAGCTACCGAAGGGGCAGGACTCTATCTGGTGAACCCGCTCACCGGAGAGGTGGTGAAAAACTACCGTCACACTCCCGGAAATCCGAAAAGCATCAGTTCCAACTACATACGCTCTCTGGCATTGGATGCACAGAACAGGCTCTGGATCGGGACCTTCAACGATCTGAATATCTACGACGAAGGCAACGACTCCTTCCGGTCCTATACAAACGATCCGGTAGACACTACCAGCCTCTCGCAGAATTCCGTACGGAGCATATTCAAAGACAGCCAGGGCGGCATGTGGCTGGGTACCTATTTCGGAGGACTGAACTACTACCATCCGCTGAAAAACCGTTTCCGCCACCTCCGGCAGATCCCTTACAGGAATTCTCTCAACGAGAACATTGTCAGCTGCCTGGTAGAAGACCAACGGGGCCATCTGTGGATAGGGACCAACGACGGCGGCGTTAATCTATATGACCCGCAGGAGGAGAGATTCGTTCATTACACACTGCCCTTAGATCCGCGGACAGGGATCGGTTCCAACAACGTCAAAGCCATCTACGTAGACGAACCCTCGGGCAAGGTATACATCGGTACACACGCCGGAGGATTATATACCCTGGATCGCAACAGCGGACGGATCTGCTCGCACCACAGCCGCAACAGCGACCTGCCGGACGACAACGTCTATGCCATCCTTCCTGCGGAAGACGGCTGGTTGTGGCTGGGTACCCTGGCGGCGCTGGTACGCTTCCATCCCGGCCGGCAGCTGTTTCAGACCATACACCAGGAAGCCGGCGGAGAACCGTTTACCCACAAACAGATCACCTGCCTGTTCCGTGATTCACGCGACCGGTTGTGGATTGCCGGGGAAGAAGACCTGTCGGTCTATCGCTGGCAGGAGGGCGCGCTTTACCCTGCCCCGTTGCCTGTGACCGACCTGCCTCTCCGGCATATGTTCACCCATTGCATCCACGAAAGCGCGGGGGGTGTCTTCTGGATAGGTACCCGGCAAGGGGTATACCGCTACTCGGAGAAAGACAACACCATCCGTCACTATACCACCCACGAAGGACTTCCCAACCATGTGGTCTATGGCATCCTGGAAGACAGTTTCGGACGCCTCTGGATGAGCACCAACAAGGGGCTGGCCTGTATGCAGCCGGAAACAGGAACATTCCGGAACTTTACGGAAGCGGACGGACTGCAAAGCAACCAGTTCAACTCCTTCTCTTACTGCCGTACCTCTGCCGGGCAATGCTACTTCGGAGGGATCAACGGGATCACTGCATTCCGTCCGGAACTGCTGCTGGACAATCCGCATACCCCGCCCGTGATCATCAACCGGCTGCAACTCTTTCACCGTACCGTGCGTCCCGACGACGAAACAGGTATCCTGAGCCGTCACATCAGCCAGACCGACCGGATCATACTGACTGCCTCCCAGAGCTCGTTCGCACTGGAATTTGTGGTATCTAACTACATTGCCGGACCACACAACACATTTGCCTACCAACTCGAAGGATACGACAAAGAGTGGTACGAACTCACCGATATACGCAGTGTCTCCTACTCCAACCTGCCTCACGGCACCTATCGTTTTCTGGTGAAAGCAGACAACAACGACGGCTTGTGGAACCACACGCCCACTGCACTGGAGATCGTGATTCTGCCTGTCTGGTACAAAACCTGGTGGGCCCTACTTCTATTCTTCCTGATCTTCTGCACCGTATCCATACAAATCATCCGTTTCTTCTGGATGCGTCAGCAGATGAAAAGTCAACTGGAGATGGAACGCAAAGACAAGGAACGGCAGGAAGAGATCAATCAGATGAAAATGCGTTTCTTTATCGATATCTCCCACGAACTGCGCACACCCCTCACGCTGATCATGGCACCGCTGCACGAGGTACTCAGCCGGGTCACCGATCGCTGGACGCGCCATCAGCTGGAGCACATCCGCCGCCATACCAACCGCCTGCTCCATCTGGTGAACCAGCTGATGGACTACCGCCGGGCAGAGCTGGGTGTGTTCCGTCTGCAGGTCAGACAAACGGATGTATACGCAACGGTAAAAGAGATCTTCCTGATGTACGACAAAGCGGCGCGAAACAAGAACATCCGGTATACCCTGCACAGCGAAACGGAAGGAAAACTTTACCTTGCCGATACCAATTTCGTAGAACTGATGCTGCACAACCTGCTTTCCAACGCCTTCAAGTTCACGGCAGAAGGAACAAGCATTGAGGTCAGGCTGAAAGAGGCAGAAGGATCGTTGCTTCTCCAGGTCCGCGATACGGGCAAAGGAATCCCTCTTCACAAACAGAAGAAAATATTCGAACGATTCTACCAGATAGGCAACGAACATACCGGAAGCGGCATCGGTCTTTCTCTGGTACAACGGCTGGCCGAACTGCACCACGGACACATAGAAGTAGAAAGCGAAGAGGGACAGGGCAGCAGTTTCACAATCTGCCTGCCCCAGCAAGCCGCGACCTACCTGCCGGAAGAGTGGGCCGATGCCCAGAGCGAAAATGCCACCCTCTCCTACACCACCAACGCGCCGGAGATGTATGTTCTGGATACCGACAAAGCGGAAGAGAAGCAGACGGAAGTACAGGGAGAAAAAAAGGCACATTGCTCCTGGTAGAAGACAATCCGGAGATCCTGCGCTACCTGTGCGAAAGCCTGTCGGCACACTATCGCATCCTGACAGCCGGACACGGCGAAGAGGCACTGGAACGGCTGAAAGAGGAAGAAGAGATAGACATGGTGATCACGGATGTGATGATGCCCGTCATGGATGGCATACGGCTTTGCAAGACACTGAAGCAGAACCTCCGCACCTGTCACATCCCGGTACTGATCCTGTCGGCCAGAGGCGAACTGAAAGATCAGCAGGAGGGACTGAATGTGGGAGCAGACGACTACATTCCCAAACCCTTTACCCTCTCTATCCTCACCGCCAAAGTACAGAATATCCTGCGTACCCGCCGGGGAACCATCGATCATTATGTGCAATCGGCAAACATCGAACCGCAAAAGATCACCTTCAATGCCTTAGACGAAGAATTGCTCCGCAAAGCGGTAGCCGTTGTGGAGAAACACATGGATGATATCGGGTTCACCGCCGATGAGTTCGCCAGAGAGATGAACATGAGCCGTTCCAGTCTGCACCTCAAACTGAAAGCAGTCACCGGCGAATCCACCATCGATTTTATCCGGAAGATCCGTTTCAACGAAGCCTGCAAATTGCTGCGCGACGGGCGCTATTCCATTGCACAGGTAAGCACCCTGGTAGGGTTCAACACTCCCTCTTATTTCGCTACCAGCTTCAAGAAATATTTCGGTTGTCTGCCCACGGAATACATCAAAAGCATACGCGGATAACAAAACTGATAGTAAATTCAACAAAACTGAAAGACAGTGAACCTCCATTTGATTCCTTTCAACAATTCAGGACCAGCGGAAATATGTCATGCGCTACTTTTGCTTCCGTGCCCGGGACAACAGGCTGCTCTTCGCTTCCCACTGCGGGGAACAGGAGCCACAGAAACAGATCCAGAAATCCCGGGCCGGGATCTTCCCTGCTTCCGGGAAAAAGCAGAGAAACTCCGGTCACCGAAAAAGATCTCCCGACAGAAAAGTTGAACCGTTAAAATACAAGGAAATAAAGACGTATGAAAAAAAGACTCTTACTGCTGGCAGCAAGTGCTGCCCTTCTCTTCACCGGATGCCGGAAAGAAACGGACCCTTCCTACGGTTGGGTCCGGAAAGGCATAGAAACAGCCACGGCACAACTGCTCCGGACTTCCGGCGAAGTGGCCCATACCGGCATGCTGCCCCGCTCCATCTGGGTGGGATACGATATGGATCTTCTGTGTGCGCAACTGGAACGGGACCCGGCCACATTCAAAGACTCGCTGCGGGTGATGCCTGTGGAGAAGCTGGGCGAACGCCGGCTGTGCCACATCTATGACTGGACCAGCGGCTTCTATCCCGGTACGCTCTGGTATCTGTATAAACTGACGGGCCATCCGGAACTCCTTCGGTATGCCATTCACTTCACCAACCTGCTCTATCCGGTGAGGGAATACACGGGTACACACGATCTGGGATTTATGATCAATTGCAGCTTCGGCAACGCGGCCCGCCTCGCCCCGCACGACTCCATCGCGCCGATCCTGGTACAGACCGCAGACAACCTGATTGCCCGTTTCGACCCGCAGATCGGGTGTATCCGTTCGTGGGATTTCGGTTGGTGGAATTTCCCGGTGATCATAGACAACATGATGAATCTCGATCTGCTCTTCGAGGCATCACGCATCACCGGCAATCCCAGATACCGGGAGGTAGGCATCAGACACGCGCTGGTGACCATGGAGCACCATTTCCGGCCGGATCATTCTTCGTACCACGTGGTAAGCTACCACAACGACGGTACGGTAGAGGCACAGGAGACGCATCAGGGGAAGAACCACGAATCTTCCTGGGCACGCGGACAGGCATGGGCGCTTTACGGATATGTATCCTGTTATCAGGAAACAGGCAATCCGGCCTTCCTGAAAAAAGCGGAAGCTATCGCACGGTTTATCATGGAACGGGTGACTACGGAAGACCGGATCCCTTATTGGGACTACGACGCACCCGACACTCCGGAAACTCCGAGAGATGCTTCGGCAGCCTCTGTCACGGCATCGGCACTGATCCAACTCAGTACGCTGGTCAGCAACGGAGAGCCTTATTTAACCTACGCGGAAACCCTATTGAAGAACCTGTCGGGCCCGGGTTACCTGGCCAGACCGGGAGAGAACCAGGGATTCATCCTGATGCACTCCACCGGCTCACTGCCCAACGGGTCGGAAATAGATACTCCGCTGAACTATGCGGATTATTATTACCTGGAGGCACTGAAACGTTATATGGACCTGAAGGGATTGACGATTTGACAATCGGAGACGCTTCGCTATTTACGATTTGACGAACCAACGGTCGACGAAGTCAATTACGATGTACGATTGAAGTAACTCTGTATAGTAGATGTCCGACTCTGTTGTAAATCATTATATGATCCTGAGATGCCGTACTGTCGTCCACTGTGAACCAACAACCTTCCTCCGTGTATAGGATCCGGGAAGGGCCATAACCGAAGGGAGTAAATTAGATCTGTTTTTTATTGTATCAAACTTGAATATAACCACCATGAACTACCTGTTAAAAAAACTTTTGTATATCCTCTGCCTGATCTGCACCACCGGATTGCAGGCCCAACAACTACGCCCGGAAGTATTCTCGCTGATAGACCTCGACTATCCGGGACTGGAACAAGTAAGATCTCTGCATCAGGCAGGTAATAACACGGCAGCGGCAGAAGCACTGCTGGCCTATTACCGCCAGCGCAGCCACATCAACCACCCCGATGTAGATCTCAACCACGTAACGATCGGCAAGCAGGAGCAGCAATGGGCCGACGACGCGCTGGAGCATACCTTCTTTGTACACAAAGGCTACCAGCCCTCCTACAACTACGGCGAAGACATCGACTGGCAATACTGGCCCGTCAAAGACAACGAGCTCCGCTGGCAATTGCACCGCCACAAATGGTTCTCCCCGATGGGAAAAGCCTACCGGGTGTCCGGCGACGAGAAATATGCCCGCGCATGGGTGCACCAATACATGGACTGGATCCTCAAAAACCCACTCACAGAGGTAGACAAACAGCAGTACGAGCTCATCAGCAGCGGCGAAGTGAAAGGAGACGCGGAGAACGTGCGTTTTGCCTGGCGTCCGCTGGAGGTGAGCAACCGCCTGCAAGACCAGACGGGTCAGTTCCTCTACTTCCTGCCCTCCTCCGCCTTCACACCGGAATTCCTGACCGAATTCTTAGTCAATTACCACCGGCATGCCCTGCATATCTCAGCCAACTATTCCGACACAGGCAATCACCTGTTGTTCGAAGCCCAACGCATGATCTACGCAGGAGCTTTCTTTCCCGAATTCAAAGAAGCCGGATCATGGAGAAAAAGCGGCATTGAGGTGCTGAACCGGGAGATCCACCTACAGGCGTATCCCGACGGCGGACACTTTGAACTCGACCCGCACTACCACCTGGCCGCGATCAATATCTTCTGCAAAGCACTCTTCATGGCGGATGTGAACGGATTCCGGAATGAATTTCCGGACGGTTACCTCCATACCGTAGAACATATGATCCTTTTCTACATGAACCTCTGCTTCCCGGACTATACCAATCCGTGTTTCAGTGATGCCAAGCTGGGCGAACGCAAGGAGGAACAGAAAAACTACCGAGCCTGGAGCCGGATATTCCCGGACAACCGGCAGATCCGTTACATGGCCACAGGCGGAAAAGAGGGATCCCTTCCCGACCATCTTTCCAAAGCCTTCCCACACTCCGGATTCTTTGTTTTCCGCAACTCCTGGACAGAAGAAGCCACGGTAATGGTACTGAAAGCCGGACCGCAGGGATTCTGGCATTGCCAGCCGGATAACGGGACGTTCGAATTGTGGTTCAACGGCCGCAATCTCTTCCCCGACTCCGGAGCGTATGTCTATGCCGGAGAAGGGGAAGTGATGCAATCGCGCAACTGGTTCCGCCAGACCCGGGTACACAACACCCTGACCCTGGACGGACGCAACTTAGAGACGACCGGATCGGTGTGCCTGCACTGGCAGGGAGAGGGAGAGGTACAGACCTTAGTCACTGAAAATCCCTCTTACGAAGGACTGCGACACCGACGCACTGTCTTCTTTGTAGATAACACCTATTTCGTGGTGGCAGACGAAGCCATTGGCAACGCCACAGGAGAAGTCAATCTGAACTATCAATTGTGTGAAGGAGAGGTACAGATCGACGCAGACCGTCTGATTCTGCTTTCCCAATTCGCAGGCGACAGCAATGTCAAACTCCAGTGCTTCGCGGAGAAAGGAACTACCCTGCGTGAAGAAGAGGGCTGGCGTTCTACCGCCTACCGCCAACGTGTGGAGCGCACGGCAGTCTCTTTCAACACTCCTAAGAAGCAAGGAGATACCACCCGCTTCCTCACTGTGATCTATCCGGTGAAAGATACAGCGCAGGCACCTCAGCTATCTGCTAAGTTCACAACAAAAACATTCAGTGACAACCGGGTAGACATAGAGGTGAAAGTAGATGGTAAAAGCCGCAAACTAAGCTGCCAATGGCAAAAAGATTTACGATTTGACAATTGACGATTTACGATTGATATTACATAGATTATAAATAAAGATATGTATCACGATTATATCACTAATCCAGGGAAATGGTTTAAGGTGAAGTCACTCCCTTCAAAAGAGTTACTTCAATCGTAAATCGTCAATTGTCAAATCGTAAATAGCGTAGCGTCTCCGATCGTAAATAGCGAAGCGTCAAATCGTAAATCATGAAAGTTTTTCTTCTCCTTCCTTTCGGAGCCCTGGCACTGGCCTCCTGCGACAAACAGAGAGAGGCCCCCGCCGGCCCAATATCCTGTTCGTGATGACCGACGACCACACCACACAGGCCATTTCCTGCTACGGAAGTAAGCTGGCAGAGACCCCGCACATGGACCGGCTGGCAGCCGAAGGGATACGCTTCGACAATTGCTATGCCGTGAACGCGCTGTCCGGCCCCTCACGGGCATGTATCCTGACGGGAAAGTTCAGCCACGTCAACGGATTCCGGGACAACGCCTCGGTATTCGACGGAGACCAACCCACCTTCCCGAAAATGCTCCGGGAAGCGGGCTACGAGACCGCGATCGCAGGCAAATGGCACCTGATCTCCGAACCACAGGGATTCGATTTCCGGAGCATCCTCAGCGGTCAGCACGAACAGGGAGATTATTACGATCCCGATTTCCTGGAGAACGGCATTCCGGTGATAGAGAAGGGATATGTAACGGATATCGTCACCGACAAAGCGATCCGTTTCCTCGAAGAGCGTGACAAAGAGAAGCCGTTCTGCCTGATGGTACATCACAAGGCTCCGCATCGCAACTGGATGCCTGCGCCCCGCCATCTGGGACTATTCAACGAAACTGTTTTTCCCGAACCGGACAACCTTTTCGATACCTACGAAGGACGTAGCAGTGCCGCGCGCCAGCAGGACATGAATATCGCGCACACGTTGCGGGAAGACTGGGACCTGAAACTACTCACCCGGGAAGAGATGCTCAGGGACACCACCAACCGTTTGTATAACGTTTACCAACGGATGCCTGCTCCGGTGCAGGACAAATGGGACTCGGTCTATGCCATCCGTATCCGTGAATACCGGTCGGGCCACCTGTCCGGAGATGCGTTGGTCAGCTGGAAATACCAGCAATACCTGCGCGACTATCTGGCCACCGCGCAGGCGGTAGATGAGAATATCGGTCGTCTGCTGGAATACCTGGAAAAGAGCGGAGAGCTGGACAATACCCTCATTGTGTATACCTCGGATCAGGGATTTTTCCTGGGCGAACACGGATGGTTCGACAAACGGTTCATGTACGAAGAGTGCCAACGGATGCCCCTATTGATCCGGTATCCCAAAGCCATACGGCCGGGCAGTACCAGCCGTGCCATAGCCATGAACGTAGATTTTGCTCCTACCTTTCTGGACTTTGCCGGAGTAGCGATCCCCGAAGAGATACAGGGACGATCTTTGAAACACATCCTGGAACAACGCGGAGAAAGCCCTGAAGAGTGGCGCGAGGCCGCCTACTACCACTATTACGAGTATCCGGCAGAACATTCGGTGAAACGCCACTACGGCATACGCACAGCCACCCACAAACTGATCCATTTCTACCACGATATCGACGAATGGGAAATGTATGACCTGCAATCGGATCCCAAAGAAATGAACAACCTGTACGGCAAACCGGATCAGGCGGAAACACAGGCTGCACTGCTCTGCCTGCTCCGGCAAACACAAGAGATTTACGACGTGACAATGGACGAACTAACAGTCGACGAAGTCAATTAAAATTATAAAAATTTATATATTAGAATAGCATCAAGGTAAATTATGAATCCGTACATCGCAAAACAAGAAAGTGTTCCTGATAAATTGTATATACGATGTTGTCAGGTTGCAGATATGTGGTATACTATGTATCTATACATGATCCATAAGAGGAGTTTTTTATTCCCTCTACAGAGAAGGGGATTACCTGTAGAGACGCACGGCGTGCGTCTCCGCGATGTACGTCCAACCCAGAAGTGGATGTCTCCGCGGTG
>JAJBTC010000136.1:0-11794 GCA_020861095.1 Bacteroides sp. | reverse complement strand
GTCCAACCCAGAAGTGGATGTCTCCGCGGTGTACGTCCAACCCAGAAGTGGGTGTCTCCGCGGTGTACGTCCAACAAAAAATGAATCTCGTATGATCTATGCATTCCCATTCGGCATGCTGAGACGCAAATATGCGTCTCTACAAGTGTATGATCTCATGTATTTTCAATCGTAAATCGTAAATCAGTAAATCGTAAATCCTATGGTGGACAGAAGAACTTTTCTCAAGAATACCGGATGGGGCCTCCTCGGCTTGGCTGCCTCCTCCCCGCTATTGGGTGCCTGCGTACCCGGTAGCCGTGAAGCCCGCAGGAAACTGCCTTCTGCCGGCAACCTGAACCTGTATTGGGGAGACCTGCACAACCATTGCAACCTCACCTACGGACACGGAGACATGCGCAGTGCTTTTGAAGCCGCCCGGCAACAACTCGACTTTGTCTCTGTGACCCCCATGCGCTGTGGCCCGACATCCCGGGTGCCAACGATCCGCGCCTGAAATGGGTGATCGACTACCATACCGGAGCCTTTCGCCGGCTCCGCCAGGGAGGATGGGAACAGTATGTAGCCACGACCAACACGTACAACCGGGAAGGAGAATTTCTCACCTTTCTGGGGTATGAATGCCACAGCATGGAACATGGCGACCATGTGGCACTCCACTACGATCCGGACGCTCCGTTGCCGGAATGCGAGTCTATTCCGCACCTCAAAGAGCAACTGAAAGGCAGGAAAGCCTTTGTTACCCCGCACCACATGGGATATACCGGTGGTTACCGGGGCTACAACTGGGGCTGCTTCGAGCCCACACAAACACCCTTTGTAGAGATGTACTCCCGGCACGGACTGGCCGAAAACGACCAGGGCGACTACAACTACCTGCACGACATGGGTCCCCGCCAATGGGAAGGCACCATACAATACGGACTCGACCAGGGACACAAATTCGGCATCATGGGATCTACCGACCAGCATGCCGGCTATCCGGGTAGCTACGGCGACGGACGGATCGGACTGCTGGCTCCCTCCCTCAGCCGGGATGCTATATGGAATGCTTTGGCCAACAGACAGATGTGCTGCGTCACAGGCGATAAGATCCGGATAGACTTCCGCATCAACGACGCATACATGGGAGATACCATCCGGGGCAACAGCCGCCGGATCTATGTGAACGTAGAAGGAGAAAGCTGCATCGACTACGTAGATATCGTGAAGAACGGCCAAACTGTAGCCCGTCTGAGTGGTCCGCTCACTCCGGCAGCCCCGGAAGAAGAGAAGGTACGTTGCAAAGTGAAAGTGGAATTCGGATGGAACCGGGAAGAGAAGTATGTACACTGGCAGGGAGATCTCTCCATAGACAAGGGTGTGATCCATTCCGTAACCCCGTGCTTCCGGGGAGCCGCCTACACCTCTCCGCAGGAAAACGAAACACAGTTCGAAACGAAAGTCAACCGGATCCTCTCGGTCACAGACCGGAAAGCAGAACTGGATATGTACAGCAGTAAAAACCCCAATACCCTCACTCCCGCCATGCAGGCAGTGATTCTGGATGTGACCATGCCCCGCGACGGCAACATCAGATCCGACTTCAACGGCAGGGAATTCACCCACACACTGGGCGAACTGCTGCAAGGCTCCCGTTCCCATTTCATGAACGGCTGGCTCAGTGAAGCGATCCTGTTCAACCGGGCCATGCCCGAAAGTTGTTTCACCATAGAACACTACCTGGAGGATACCCAACCTCAGAAAGAGACCGATTATTATTACGTACGGGTACGCCAGCGCAACGAACAATGGGGATGGAGCAGCCCGATCTGGGTAGAGAAGAGTTGATTCCCCTGTAGAGACGCACGGCGTGCGTCTCCGCGATGTACGTCCAACACAAACAAGAATCCGGGAAAGTAATTGGTAGGATTGCCAAACCACAGGATGCATATTAGCATGAAAACAGCACACGCATATAAATAAGATACGGCACACGCATATAATAAAATTATGGATACGCACTTATACAACAAGTCCCTGTTGGACGTGTACCGCGGAGACGCACGCCGTGCGTCTCTATAGGTGGATGCTAACAAATAAACCGTAAACAACAACATCATGCAAGATCAAACCACACCCCTTACAAAAACCTACGCCATCGGACTGGATCTGGGCGGTACTTTTGTCAAATACGCGCTGGTAGATTCCTCAGGCCATTGCCTGACACATGGCAAATTCCCTTCCCTGGCTCATGTTTCTGCCGCAGCCGTAACCGGTCAAGTGGTGAAAGCTGCTTTCCGGGTACTGGAATTTGCCCGGGAAAATGGAATTCCCGTACAAGGGATCGGTATAGGTACGCCCGGCATTGTAGATGAGACACAACGCATCGTAGTGGGCGCAGCGGAGAATATCCGGGAATGGGAAAACATTCCGCTGGCCGACAGGATGGAAGAAGAGGTATCACTCCCTACACGTATCGGCAACGATGCCAACCTCATGGGGTGGGGAGAAACCCTTTTCGGCGCGGCCCGCGGATGCAGCCATGTAGTATTCCTGACCATCGGTACCGGTATTGGCGGAGCGGTAGTGATCGGTCACCGGCTCTTCAACGGATTTGCCAACCGCGGTACCGAACTGGGACACATCCCCCTGATTGCCGACGGTGAACCGTGCGCCTGCGGTTCTGTCGGATGTCTGGAAACCTATGCCTCCGCCACAGCACTGGTACGTCACTACCGGACCGCCCTGGAACAAGCCACCGGAAAGAAAGCGTCAGAGACCGGAGCCATAGACGGAGAAGAGGTCGTCAGGCGGTACCTGCAAGGGGAACCCCTGGCTGTACAGTGCATGGAAAGACATTTCTCCCTGCTGGGAAGGGGCATAGCCGGACTGATCCACATATTCAGCCCGCAACGTATCGTGATCGGGGGCGGACTGGCAGAAGCCGGGCCCTTCTACATCCGGCAGGTAGCACAGGTTGCCCGCCAACATGCCATGCCCGCTTGCCTCCTGAATACCTCCTTTGCAGCCGCCACACTGGGCAACCGGGCCGGATGCATCGGAGCAGCGTCTCTCCTCCTCCGGCCCTGCCTGCCACAAACGGACGTATACAAACCGGAAACCCATCGAAACCCAGTAGAACCATAAATCACCCATAACCATGATACATCCTGTATGGAAACGTATATCCCTTTTCGGGATACTGCTTCTGTGGCTCCCTTCTGTAGGGGCACAGAAAAGCGTGTTCACGCTGATACAACCCACCCTGATGCACGAAGTGCGGGCTACCCCCTACCCGTCCGACGGTGCCCCGGCTCCCGTCAATCCACCCCGCCTGCTCTGGCCCGATAAATTCCCCCACCTCGGGCCTGTATTGGACGGTGAAGAAGGATCCGGACACAAGCCCGCCGTCACCTATCGTCTGCGCCTGTCACAAGATCCGGAATTTGTCCATGATGTGATCACGGCCGAACGGGCCTGGGCCTTTTTCAATCCGTTCCGTCTGCTGGAGAATGGCACCTGGTACTGGCAACACGCCTATGTAGATCCGCAGGGAAAGGAAGAGTGGTCTGCCCGCTACAGTTTCACCATCAGCGACGAAACCCCGGTCTTCGATCCACCCTCCTGGACAGAGGTACGCAACCGCGTTCCGGCAAATCATCCCCGCATCCTGCTCGACAGAGACGACTGGGAAGAGATCATCCGGCGCAATGCCGACAACCCCGAAGCCAGAGGATATATAGAAAAAGCGGAGAAATGCCTCCGGCAGCCTCTGCTCCACCTGAGTCAGGAGATAGATACCACACAAGTAGTGCTACTCACCAACCAGGTACAATACAAAGCAGCACTGATCCGGGAAAGCCGTAAGATCGTAGACCGGGAAGAGGCACGCATCGAAGCGCTGGTACGCGCCTGGTTGCTCACCCGCCATCCGGAGTATTACCAACACGCCATGAAGCGCCTGACCGGGGTGCTTTCCTGGCGCAACAGCAAGTACTTCGCCGGAGACTTCAACCTCTCCACCCTGTTGTCGATGAGTACCTCCGCCTACGACGCGTTTCACGACATCCTTACCCCGGAAGAGCGCGACCTTCTGCTGGGAACACTGAAAGACCTGGGCGGGCTCTTCTTCCACGAATACGTCAACCACCTCGAAAACCGGATCGCCGACAACCACGTGTGGCAGATGACCTACCGCATCCTGGCCCTGTCTGCCTTCGTAGCCCTGGGCGAACTGCCCGAAGCGGAGGTATGGGCAGACTATTGCTACAATCTGTGGGTAGCCCGGTTCCCGGGGCTCAATAAGGACGGAGCCTGGCACAATGGCGATTCTTATTTCCAGGTCAACTACCGCACCCTGATAGAGATGCCTGCCTTCTATTCCCGTATCAGCGGATTCCCCTTTTTCGACGACCCCTGGTACAAACGGAATATACACTATGTGATCTATCACCAGCCTCCTTTCTCCAAATCGGCCGGGCACGGCAACTCCCACGAAAACCGCAAGACACCTACAGGTGCCCGGGTAGGCTATGCCGACGCGCTGGCCAGGGAATGCAACGACCCGTGGGCAGCCGCCTATGTGCGGTACATCCTGCAACGCGACCCTCAGATACTAAGCAGTGCGTTCGAGGTCAAACCGGCAGACCTGACCTGGTATCGCTGCACCACGCGCAAGCAGTTTCCGGAGGTTACCCGTACGCTGGACGAACTGCCCGGTGGCAAGGTCTTCCCCTGGACCGGAGTAGCCACCCTGCACACCCACCTGGGAAATCCGCAGCGCAATGCCATGCTCTCTTTCCGATCGAGTCCCTACGGATCTACCTCCCACGCATTATCCAACCAGAACGCGTTCAATACATTCTACGGAGGTCAGGAAATCTTCTACAGCAGCGGTCACCGTACCGGATTCACCGACGACCACTCGATGTATAGTTACCGCAACACCCGGGCACACAATACCCTGCTGGCCGATGGTAAGGGGCAGAAGGTCGGGACCGAGGGATATGGCTGGATCCCCCCGCCACTACGAAGGGAAAACGATCTCTTACCTCGTAGGGGATGCCTCCAATGCCTACGGAGAGGTGACCTCACCTCTCTGGCTTCACCGGGCACGGCTTTCCGGCACACAGTTCACTCCGGAAAACGGATGGGACACAAACAAGGTAAGCCGCTTCCGCCGCCACGTGATCCGGCTGGGAAATACCGGACTCTTTGTGATCTACGACGAACTGGAAGGCCTCTCACCCGTACGTTGGGGCTATCAACTCCATACCACTTTGCATCCGATGGAGGTGGAGCAGCGGTCAGACCGGGTATGTGTCACCGGCCGGAACAACCGCCACGGAGTTTCTGTAGCTCATCTTTTCTCTCCGGTAGCTATGCAGACCCAACAGACAGATACATTCTTCTCTCCACCGGACAACTGGAAGAATGTGACCGATAGCACCGGACACACCGTGCGTTATCCCAACCACTGGCACTTTACAGCCACTACGCAGCCTGTGCAATCGTCCCATTTCCTGACGATCATCGATACACATGGCACAGACAGGGAAGACGCAGTGATCCGCCGGGAAAACAACCGCATCTATGTAGAAGACTGGCTGATCGAATGTGACCTGGCCACTGCGAAACATGGCTTCCGTGTCAGCAACGAACCGAAAAAAATATACCTGGAATACGATCCGGGGAAGAATGAAGGTCGCACCTGTATCACAGAGAGTAGCAACGGGGAAGTTCAGTCCGTCGAGTTGGAAGATGTATTCCCCGAACTGGTGATCTGACCTCCACATCCGAAAGTTTTCCTTTTCAAACAAAACAAACAAGGCGGTTCCCACTTTCAGTTCCCTCTCTTCCGGACCACAGCAGTTCGGTAAGAGGGTTCTGCCGGTTTATATCCTGAGCCTTATATCTAAAAGTATCTGCCAGGAAGGGAAGAACGAGATCATACTATAAATAAAAAGTGGTTTTATCTCTCACTATCTCTCACTTTTTCAACTATCATACAGATTATCAAAGAAATAATCAAGTGAGAGATAAAAGTTACATACAATTTATCTCTCACTTTTTGGTTTATCTCTCACCATCACATACAAAACATTCATTAGTAAACAATTACCATATAGACACACCGTCCTGAACGCTTCCAGGCGCGATCAGGCCTTCGCAAATGAAACGGTGTAACCGACGAAATTCCCTATTTATCCATTTCTTTCCCGGAGAAGAATACTCCATACAGCTTGACTGATAGAAAGATGTGTGTCCGGACAGGCCATGCCAACTCCCTCCGAAGCAACATGTTCATACAAGGGTATCCGTTCGCAAACTCACAGGAAGCTGACTGACCGGACTGTGGAGGCTGAGTGGTCCCACAGGCTGGGACTTTATGTCCCACGGCGGGAAACGACTCGTTTCAGCCCGTGAAACCAATCATCCCACGGGCTGGGACCATCCACATACCATAGGTACAACATACCATCACACTGGAATGTCAGACACTCTTCTATGAGAAAACACAGGAAAACTACCTGTTGTACAACATCTAAAAGATAACAGCATACGATCTATGTACATAGACCCATACAATAAATAATTATTCAGGTACTTTCCAAAAAGAAAAAAAGAAATACCGGCTTCTGCACAGGAACTTGTGAAATAGCTTATTCACAGGAAAATACAGATACCAACTCCTACCTCCAAAAGTGAGAAATAAGTGAGAAATAAGTGAGAGATAAGTGAGAGATAAGTAAGTGATAAACCGAAAAGTGAGAGATAAAATGTATATACATTTTATCTCTCACTTTTATATCCTACTTATTATCTGATACATACCCTCAAAAGTGAGAGATAGTGAGAGATAAAACCGCTTTTTACTTATAGTATAGCTGCAACGTCTTATATGATTGCAACATGGGATCACAGGCATCGTCTTCATCAAAAAAGATCGCAGGTACCCTTATTATTCCCTACAGGTGGGTACAAAGCACACATACCATAGTCAGGTTAGAAAATAAATTCTTTTTCATAGGATCAAGGTTTAAAAGTGATTCTGTCGCGCAGATCCTGCAACGGCTGTTACAGGATCTGTAACAAAGATACGCATATCAGTGGGAAATACAAATGCATACGTACAAAAAACCGATACGAAAAGAACATCCTGTTTTTCATATCCGCCTGATCCATAGGATACGGGTATATATATGCGATTCAATGGGTTGCCCGATACCAGGAGGTCTCCGTTTTGGAAGAAGCAGAGGAGCTGGTGCTGGGATCTGATACAGTGATGCCCGAGAAAGTGTTTATATAGATTCTGCCCCGGCTCATGGTATAAAAGTGGGTGGTATGTTTTCTGTATCCGGAAGGGACCGTACGTTCCAGTTGGGTCTCAAATGGTTCAAACAAAGTCGGGTCCGGACACAGATGCCGGACGTAATCGCACAGATCAAAGAAACGTGTGGGAGAATAGCCATCCATGCGTTGGATATGGCCCAACAGGGAGCGGTCCAGGGTATACAGGCTGTTTATGGTCTTCATTACGGCTGCCAGAGGCTCCAGTTCGGCACATACGGTTACGCCGATGGTACCGCAGGGCATAACCGTATAGGTAGAATAAAACGCGTGAAACGCATTCACTATTCCCTCATAATCCACTTCTCCGATAAGGTGTTCGGCCATCGTCGCATAGGGCATACCGTATGCCATAATTTCCGTAGGGCACCCGATCAGGTAATCTGTCACATGACGCAGGTTATAGGCTGCTTCGACCGACGACATGTAGCAATCATCAAAAACTATATATTCCATTTTTATTCCGGCTCCGGAAATCCCTTCTGCCAGCGTAGTGATATCGGTCTGGAACCGGCTCGTAGTTCCCCCGAACCATCTGGTTTTGAGTTTGCCTTCATACTGCCAGTATTCCTTTTCTACCTGGGTCCGGGATGCGGTTTGTTGGACAGGGATCCATCCCATCCCGTGGCAACCGATGATCATGCCGTAACGCCTGGCCGGAGCATATCCGATCACATCCCTGAGAATGGCAGTGATCCCTTGCGTTGTAGTGAAAGGAGGATTTTCGTAATACCGGATTACTTCCCGGACACACATTCCCTTTTTATATTTCAGTTCGAACAACACAGCCTCCGTAGCGGATGTGGAGAGGAAAACGACGACACGTTCTTTCTTGAGTATCCCTCTGCTTATGGCACGTTCAAAGTCTGATACATTGGTATGGAAATAATCCAACAGATCCTCTGCCCAGGGCAAATACATACATACCGTTTGTCCGGCAGGTCCGGTAAAGGGTTCCGGGCTGTCCTTCTCCTGGCAGGAGGTAAAGCAGAATGAGATGAAGACGATCAGGTAGATACATTTTTTCATAGGTCCTGTTTTTATATCGTATCGGCAAGTGTTTTCTGGCTGTTGATCCACTGCACGGCTTCCGTTGTATTTCTTACATTCAGCTGACGCAGGATCATACGCTTGTGATATTTGACCGTATGCAGGGAGATACCTAATATATCAGCTATTTCCTTTTCCGTTTTTCCGCAACCCGCCAGTTCCAATACTTTCTCCGATTTTGGAGTAAGCCTCTGCACCTTCACCTGTACAAACCTCTTTGCCTTTTCTATATATTCATAAACTGTATGATCATCACTCATTTTTAAGTAAGACGTAACGGGGGTCTTACTTGCGGGAGAAGTCAATACACAAAGTCCGAGACGTATTCTGCCGTCTTCGGTTATATCCAGTGGCGACATTTTGTGATTCATCAATATATATTTGCCATTTGCGCTACGGATCCTTATATCAATGACAGACGACCCGCGATACCTGCGTTCCATAGGTAGAGCAAAGTAGAATTCATATCCGAGCCGGTTGATGATCTCCACCTTTTCCAGGTCCTCTCTCAGAATAATCTGATCCAGCAACTGATAATTATAGGGACCATTCATCTCCGCGCCATTCCTGAATGCTTTTCTTAAGGAACAATGCGTAGACATGTAAAGTATCTGTTCCTTGCGATAGTCCAGGATATAAGCATCTGTATCCATGGTTTCTTCCATCGCCTGCAGACATCTGATATAGTGACTGTCTTTTTCCGAATAATCCGTTTCCTTTTCAGATTCCGTATATTGCTGTAAAGAATGTTTTTGTACAAAAGTTAACTCCTGCATACACGCTGATTTGATATTCAAAATTACATAAACTATTCTGATATTCCGCCCATTTGTCCTTCATCTGTCACTACCCACAAGAGTAGGAAAAGGGCAGAAGCCGTTCTGATCTTCTTCCAACGGCTCTTCAGCCTCCGTCTTTTATTGATTGCGTTCCTGTCCGGAACGATAAGAGCCAAACAAGTTCCTATTCTGTTAGTTTTTTCTGGTTGTTCATCCATTGTATGGCTTCAGCCGTATTTTTGGCTCCGGTCTGGGCAAAGATCCTCTTTTTATGGTATTTCACCGTATGGATCGATATGCCCGGCTCGCAGGCGATTTGCTGTTCACTTTTGCCGTTACTCGCCAGTTCAAGTACCGACAATGATCTCGAAGTGAGTTTTTGAGTCTTGACCTCTACAAACTTTCCGACTGCCGCGATGTATTCATATACCTCCCGGGTGTCGGTCATTTTAATATAAGAATTCCCGGGTCTGTCGTGTGTAGGATGGCTGTTGATACAAAGTGTCAGTCTTAAGGATCCGCTGTCTGTCAGATCCAGTATACTGCCTTTGTGATTGATAAGTACAGGTTTATGGTATGCTCCCCTGATCTTAAGATCCTGCGTAAAACACACTTTCCAGCGCCTGTGTACGGGGAGGGAATAAAAGAACCTGTAAACCTCGCGATTGACGACGGATATCCTCGCGTACTCTTCCGGAGAAATAAATCCGTCCAGATAATCGAGGTGTATAAAGGGATTCTCTGCCTGAGTACCCTGTCGCCGGAGCAAACTGTTGCGTGTCGCATACAAGACCCGCTCATTCACATAATCAATGATGTAGGCATCGATGTCCATCATACTCTCCATGGCTTTCAAGGATTGTATAAAGAACCGGTCACGCTCCGAATAGTCTTTCCGATCCTGTTCTGTATAAGCGTGCAAAGGATGCTTCTGTACGAAAATACGCTCTTTCATACTTCAATGTTACACATTTTATTTCAAAGATAATGTACATACTACTCCTAAGTATAGGATTCGGAAATGATATGTACCAACGGCTTATTTTTGTAGCAGGTAATATAAACACAGATCATGTTATGAAAGTAAGTAATTTAATTGCAACCCTTCTGTTTTTCGCTCTCCTGCCGGGGTGCGATAAGAATAGTACCGCTGACGAACCCAGCGGAGGATGGTATGTCATCAGTGACAGGAACGAGATTGTGGGAGATGTGCTCTTCAACAGATACGATGTCGACCAGATCTGGATAGAATCTTCTCCGGAGAGCGGTAGCAAGTCGGTCTATATAGTTACGGGAGGCTTCACTCCCGACGGGACAGCCCGGTTGTCTGCATTTACAGAACAGCATATCGGTAAAAGGTTCGGTTTTGTACTGGATAAGGAAATTATAACCTCCGAACTCATTGAACAGTCCTGGGAGGAAGGTTGGTTCTCTATTCCTTTCAGAAAAAAGTCAAAAGCCCGGAGAGCGTATGAAAGTCTGTTAATTGGTAAATAAACGTATACAAATCATGAAAACATCCCATTTCAGAAAAACAGCGATCGGTCTGCTTCTGGCACTTACCGTTGCCTGTAGCAGTGAGAAACAGGAAGATGATCTTCTCAGAGTGCTTCATTACGAGAATAACGAGATCATGCTGTTCTATCCGGATGATATCGGCTCGCTGACCATAGCAGGTGGCACAGCGCCTTACTCCGTGCGTTGTGAATCCGGGATATTGAAGGTAGATACGGAACCCTGGCCCGACGAATGGCCCCATACGTTTCATTACGAAACGCTGGGAACAGGGGAAGCACATATTCTGATCTCTGATGCCTCCGGTCAGACACTGATCCTGAACGTGAAGATCAAATACCGTGAACGGAACGTTGAAATAAAAGAGCACCATGCCTCTGTAAACGGAGATCTGCTGACCCTTGCCGCTCAGAAGGAACTCAAAGAGAAAGCCCTGGCCTCTATTCCCGTAGAGGTAGGCGGAGGATACAAATTCATCTTTACGGAAAGAGAAGCAGGG
This sequence comes from Bacteroides sp., assembly GCA_020861095.1. Classification (GTDB taxonomy): domain Bacteria; phylum Bacteroidota; class Bacteroidia; order Bacteroidales; family Bacteroidaceae; genus Bacteroides. The sequence goes on along the minus strand of JAJBTC010000136.1, from coordinate 619 downwards.
ATTGTATATATGTATAAAGAAAAAATCGGAGCAGCGTACACCGAAGGGAGTTTCACAGTCAGCCCGGGAGAAGAGTCGCGCCTGTTCCACCTCCGGTTTGATGACACAGTGCATACATATGTAGAATATCGGCAGCCTCTTTCACGCGCTACCTTATCCCCTCTGGTCGTAGTTGCCTTCTACGAAGACCTTACGGAGAAATTCAAACCGGAATATCCCGAAGCAGAATCAGTCTATTCGTTCCAATACTTTTATTAAAAATAAGCTTCTGCCAGGGATCCGGAAGAGCAAAAGAAACCGGTTCCGGGACAGCCGCACGGTATCTTATAAAAACAAACCACCGTCCGAAAAGATCCGGAACGGTGGTTTGCCACCTTTAAACACCTTTAAACAAAATGGAATATCGGTTCCTGCCCACAACTAACTAACCCGTAACAGAAACCAATGAGGGGATTTACGATTGGACGATTTACGATGTACGATTTAAATTTCATCGTTGAATGATGTCGTTTTATCGTTGCTTGATTTACAGATAGCTCTTATCTGAAATATTATGAATATAGGATAGGTAATATCAATCGTACATCGTAAATCAGTAAATCGTAAATATCTTTATTTT